>NZ_JBVJUY010000002.1:27843-275018 GCF_055604165.1 Streptomyces sp. NPDC037242 | reverse complement strand
GTATCGCCCTACTTCACGATACCCCCCCCCCCCCCCCCCCCCCTCCTCCTCTCCCCCCCCCCCCCCCCTCCCCCCCCCCCCCTCCCTCCCCCCCCCCCCCCCCCCCCCCCGGGGTGGTTGCTGAGCCTTCTTCAGCTCTTAGTGCATGACGGCCATGGCCAGGGCGCGCCGGGCGCGCATGGAGACGCGCTCGGCTCGACGCTGCATGCGCCGGGCGGCGACCAGGCGCAGGGCGTGACGCTCGGCGTCCACCTCACGCATGCGGTCGTCCATATGGGCACGAGCCATGGCTTCTGGGATGAGTTGCATTTCGCGGGTCCTGTTCTGACGCGAGGTGATCGCGCCTGCGGTGATGAAGTCTGCGGTGGCGGAGCCGTGCGGCTGCTCGCTCGTGGTTGCGTGGGGGGACATGAGGGCCTGCTTCAGGGGGTCGCGCGTCAGGGGGCGGTCGATGGTTCCGTTGGCGGTCATGCCGCTGCAACCGGGTTCTTGCGCGGACGGCCACGGGGCCGCTTGCGGGCTACGACGACACCCTGGACGAAGAGCTCGCCACCCCAGACACCCCAGGGCTCACGGCGCTCCAGCGCACCGGCGAGGCAGGCCTCGACCAGCGGGCAGGTGCCGCAGAGGGACTTGGCGTACTCGACGTCCGCCGGGGACTCCGCGAAGAAGACCTCCGGGTCGTAGGTACGGCAGGCGACGGGGACGCCGAGGTTCTCGATGGCGTCGTCGAGCGCGGTCAGCGCGGTGAGCGGGGTCAAGGTGGAGTCCTCCGGAGCGGGGGGCGGGGTGATCGTTCGGGTCTGAGTTACGGACGGGGCGTGCGCTTCGAGTTGCACGGTGGTTTCTTCCTCGTCTTGTTCGACTGGTCGTACCGGCCGGTTGGCCGGGTTCGGCTGGTTCCTGTTCTGCCAGTCCCGAGGCCCCTTCGCTCCGTCATCCCCGTTCGGGGACAAACAGAAGGGCCGCGGATCCCGGGTGGGGTTCCGCGGCCCTGAAGGCGCCGGCCTGATCGTCGGATCAGGCTGGATCACTCCAGGGTTCGAGCCCGCGGAAGGCCCACATCAGGTGGTGCTGCTGCTTCTTCGTCTTCTTCGTCTGGGATCCGGCACCGGCTGCGGCGGCGAAGCCATAGACGCCGTGCGTCTTCGCTTCTGCTGCCAGTACTGCCACCGGTGCCTGGGTCGGTCGCTCATTGCGCTCACTGACGAGCAGCGCGGCGGGCGCGGCCGTCAGGGCAGGACCGTCTGCGCAAATCGCGGACAGACCGGTACCCAGGAGCGGAAGGAGCGCGGAGGAGCCGAGCGTGCAGGAAGCGTCGACCGAGCGATCGGTCATTTTGGTGAAGGTCATGAAGCTGGTCACTGGTCTCGCCTCCTCTCGGCGTCTCGGGGACTCGGCCCGGAGGCCTGTCCCATGCGTATTCGGATAAGTACAGCACGGATCCAGGGCTTCGGAGAAGCCACCGTTTCCGTTGCTAAGAACCTATGGGTCTTCGCTGGGCATGTGCAAACTATTTTTCCGACGAGTTTCTACGCGTCGTCAGAATCCTCGGCCCCAGGGTCCTCACCTGCACAGATGGCCAGGACGTCGGCTCCGTACCGCTCAAGCTTGCGTCCACCCACTCCGGAGATCATCGAGAGCTCGCCCGCCTCGGTGGGCGCGGCCTCCGCGATGGCCATCAGGGTCTTGTCGGTGAAGACGCAGTACCCGGGCAGCCCCTGCTGCTTCGCCTGGACCGCGCGCCACTCCCGCAGCCGCTCGTAGAGCCCCTCGTCCATGTCGGACGGGCAGTCCTCGCAGCGCATCAGCTTGAGCTCGCCGGCCTCGGTCAGGGTCTTCCCGCAGACGCGGCACAGCACCGGGCCGCGGCGGCCGCGCTTGCGCGCCCCGCCCTCGGCCGGGCCGCCCGGTCTGCTGCCCGGGGCCGCAGAGCCCGGCCGCAGGCCGTTCAGGAAGCGGCTGGGGCGTCGGGAGGCCCGGCCGCCCGGGGCGCGCGAGAGGGCCCAGGAGAGCGTCAGGTGCAGCCGCGCCCGGGTGACGCCGACATACAGCAGCCGGCGCTCCTCCTCGATCTGCTCGTCGGTCTTGGCGTAGGTGATCGGCATCATGCCGTCGGTGAGGCCCACGAGGAACACGGAGTCCCACTCCAGGCCCTTCGCGGCGTGCAGCGAGGCGAGGGTGACGCCCTGGACGGTCGGTGCGTGCTGGGCGGCCTTGCGCTCCTCCAGCTCGATGGTGAGGTCCGCGAGGGTGGCCCCGGGCCGGGCCCTGGCGAAGTCCTCCGCGAGGCGCACCAGCGCGGCCACGGATTCCCACTGGTCGCGGACGGCGCCGGAGCCGGCGGGCGGCTCGCTGGTCCAGCCGGTGGAGCTGAGCACGGCCCGGACCTGGGCGCCCAGCTCCACGACGTCGTCGAGCAGGGGGTCGTTCCCGCCGGAGCGGGCGGCTCCGCGCAGGGCGAGGATCGCCTTCTGCACCTCGCCCCGCTCGAAGAAGCGCTCGGCGCCGCGCAGCTGGTACGGGACCCCGGCGTCGGCGAGGGCCTGCTCATAGACCTCGGACTGGGCGTTGATGCGGTAGAGCACCGCGATCTCGCCCGCCGGGACGCCGGCCGCGATCAGGTCCCGGATCCGGCGCGCGACGCCCTCGGCCTCGGCGGGCTCGTCGGGGTACTCGGCATAGACCGGGTCGGGGCCGGTCTCGCGCTGGGAGACCAGCTCCAGGCGGTGCTCGGCGGCGCGGCCCTTGGCCTGGGCGAGGAGGCCGTTGGCGAGGTGGACCACCTGGGGGGTGGAGCGGTAGTCGCGGACCAGCTTGACCAGGGTGGCCTGCGGGTAGCGGTTGCGGAAGTTCAGCAGGTGGTCGGGGGTGGCGCCGGTGAAGGAGTAGATCGTCTGGCTCGCGTCCCCGACGACGCACAGGCTGTCGCGCTCGCCGAGCCACAGGTCCAGCAGCCGCTGCTGGAGCGGGCTGACGTCCTGGTACTCATCGACCACGAAGTGCTGGTACTGGGCGCGGATCTGCTCGGCGATGTCGTGCCGGTCCTGGAGGATGCCGACGGTGAGCAGCAGCACGTCCTCGAAGTCGATCATGCCGCGGTCGCGCTTGAGCTGTTCGTACGTCCCGTAGATCTGGGCGATCTCGGCCATGTCCCGGGGGGCCTCGCGGCCCGCCTTGCGGGCGGCCGCCGGGTAGTCGGCGGGCACGGTCTGGGTGACCTTCGCCCACTCGATCTCACCGGTGACATCGCGCAGCTCATTGCGGTCGAGCCGGACGCGGCAGCGCGCGCCCGCCTCGGCCACGAACTGGATCTTGCGCTCCAGCAGCCGGGGCACCTCACCGCCGACCGCCTTGGGCCAGAAGTACTGGAGCTGGCGCAGGGCGGCCGAGTGGAAGGTACGGGCCTGGACCCCGCCCGCGCCCAGGGCGCGCAGGCGTCCGCGCATCTCGCCCGCGGCGCGGTTGGTGAAGGTGACCGCCAGCACGCTGGCGGGCATCAGCTGGCCGGAGCGGACGCCGTAGGCGATGCGGTGGGTGATCGCCCGGGTCTTGCCCGTACCGGCGCCGGCGAGCACGCACACCGGCCCGCGCAGGGTCGTCGCGACCTCGCGCTGCTCCGGGTCCAGGCCCAGGAGCACCGCGTCGGCCGAGTCGGCGCCTGCCGAGAAGGATGGGGAGTGCGTTGCTGCTGTCACCCCGCCATGCTGCCAGGTCTCGTGGGCCGGGCGGGAAAGTCGTCCACAGGCAGCCGGTATCCGTCGTACTTGTACGACGGACGGGGTACGAGGGACCGGGGGCCGGGAATGGCGGCGCGGTCCCGTACGTTCGAGTACTCGGACCACCGAGGCCCCACGAAGGAGAGCGCAGCATGCAGGACACGGGCACCGTCACGATGTACAGCACGACCTGGTGCGGCTACTGCCGCCGGCTGAAGACCCAGCTGGACCGGGAAGGCATCGCGTACAACGAGATCAACATCGAGCTCGACCCGGAGTCCGCGGCGTTCGTGGAGAAGGCGAACGGCGGCAACCAGACGGTTCCCACCGTGCTCGTGAAGTCCGCCGCCGGCAGCGAGTCCGTGATGACGAACCCGAGCCTGGCCCAGGTCAAGCAGGCCCTCGCCGTCTGAGCCCGGCCCCGGCCGCGCCGGCGCGGCACCGGAGCCGAGCACCAGAAAGGCCCCCGCCTCGGCGGGGGCCTTCTGCCGTCGGTGAGTGTGACGAGTATTACGCCGACTTCGGACGCGGCAGCGGCTCGCCGTACCAGAGCTCGACCAGCCGGGCCGCGATGGAGATGCCGCCCGCCGGCGGGTGGACCTCACCGGCCTCGATCGCCGCGCGCAGGTCCTCGCGGGAGAACCAGCGGGCCTCCTCGATCTCCTCGCCGTCGACCGTGATCTCCGAGGTGAGGGCCCGGGCGGTGAAGCCCAGCATCAGGCTGTACGGGAACGGCCAGGGCTGGCTGGCGACGTACTCGACCTCGCCGACCCTGACGCCCGCCTCCTCCCACACCTCGCGGACCACGGACTGCTCGATCGACTCGCCCGGCTCCACGAAGCCCGCGAGGGTCGAGAAGCGCCCCTCCGGCCAGTGCACCTGGCGGCCCAGCAGCGCCCGGTCGTGCTCGTCGGTGACCAGCATGATCACCGCCGGGTCGGTGCGCGGGTAGTGCTCGGCGCCGCAGCCCGGGCAGCGCCGGATGTGCCCGGCGGCCGCGACCACGGTGCGCTCGCCGCAGCGGGAGCAGAAGCGGTGCATGCGCTGCCAGTTCTCCAGCGCGACCGCGTGCACCATCAGCCCGGCGTCGCGCGGGGACAGCAGCAGGCCGGCCTCGCGCAGGCCGGCCGGGCGGGCCGACTGGTCCATGCGCCCCGGCAGCGAGTCCTTCTGCAGCGCGAAGTACCGTACGCCGTCCTCGTCCGTACCCAGGAAGTAGCGGTGCGTCTCGGTGACGGGCGCCTCGAATGCCGGGGTCATCACGATGCCGGTGCCCCCGTCGGGGGTGTCGTCGATCAGGACCTGGCCGCCGGAGACGACGAACACACGGGTCGTCGGGTGGCTCCAGGCCGCGGCGAGCCACGCCTCGTCGAGGCGGTGGTGCGCGGCGCGGTCGAGTCCGCTGGGCGCGGCAAGCGAGATCGGACGCTCGGTATGGGTGCTCACGTTACTTTCCAACTCCCCCGGTGGGTGGGACAGGCAGGCTCGGCAAGGCGGGTGTGTGCGTCAGGCGGGTGTGCGTCAGGCGGGTGTGTGCTCAGGCGGGTGCCCAGTGGGCGGCCAGGTCGCCCCAGAGGTAGGCGGTGGTCTCGACGCCCTTGAGCAGCAGGTCGAGCTCGACCTTCTCGTTCGGCGAGTGCCAGCCGTCCGAGGGCACGGAGATGCCGAGGAACAGGACCGGCGCCTCCAGCACGTCCTGGAGGTCCGCGGCCGGTCCCGATCCGCCCTCGCGGGTGAAGCGGACCTTCTCGCCGAAGGCGCGCCCCATGGCCCGTACGACGGACTGCAGCGCCGGGTGGTCCAGCGGCGTCAGGCACGGGCGGGTCGGGGCGCCGAAGGTGACGGCGTGCCGGATCCCGGCCGGGATCCGTGCGGCGACCCAGTCCCTGACGGCGGCCTCGACCTCGTACGGGTCCTGCCCGGACACCAGGCGGAACGAGAGCTTCAGGTGGGCGGAGGCGGGCACGATGGTCTTGCCGCCGGGGCCCTGGTAGCCGCCGCCGATGCCGTTGACCTCGGCGGTCGGGCGGGCCCAGACGCGCTCCAGGGTGGAGTAGCCCGCCTCGCCGGCCGCCGCGTGCGACTTGGCCGTGCGGAGCCACTCGGACTCGTCGAACGGCAGCTCGGCGATGAGCGCCCGCTCCTCGTCCGTGAGCTCGGCGATGTTGTCGTAGAAGCCCGGGATCGTGACCCGCTCGTCGGCATCGTGCAGGGCCGCCACGAGGCGGGCGGCGGCGGTGGCCGGGTTGGGCACGGCGCCGCCGAAGGCGCCCGAGTGGATGTCCTGGTCGGGGCCGTACAGGTCGATCTCGCAGTCGGCCACGCCGCGCATGCCGGTGCAGACGGTAGGGGTGGTCTCGGACCACATGCCGGTGTCGGAGACGATCACGATGTCGGCGGCGAGCTCGTCCGCGCGCTCCTCGACGAGGGCCCGGAAGTGGGGGGATCCGGACTCCTCCTCGCCCTCGACGAGGAGCTTGAGGTTCACGGCGGGGGCGGCTGCGCCGGTGGCCGCCAGGTGCGCCCGCAGGCCCAGGGTGTGGAAGAACACCTGGCCCTTGTCGTCGGCGGCGCCGCGCGCGTACATCCGGCCGTCCTTGACGACCGGCTCGAACGGGTCGGTGTGCCAGCCGTCGGCGAGCGCGGCGGGCTGCACGTCGTGGTGCCCGTACACGAGGACGGTGGGAGCGGCCGGGTCCTCGCTCGGCCAGTGCGCGAACACGGCGGGGGCGCCGGCGGTCTCCCAGACCTCGGCCACCGGGAAACCGGTCTCCTTGAACTTCGCGGCGAGCCAGTCGGCGCTGCGGCGTACGTCGTCAGCGTGCTCGGGCTGGGCCGAGACGGACGGGATGCGCAGCCAGTCGGCGAGGTCCTCCAGGAACGCGGCGCGGTGGGTGTCGATGTACGTGCGGACCACGCTGTCCGCCGGGGAGTCGCTCATGCACACGAGCCTAGCCGTCCGTATCTGGGTCACTTTCCGTGTCCGGTTCTACTTGGAGGATCCGCTCAAGGCGGGCCCGGCCGGGGAGGTTGCGGGGGCGGATGACGCGGCCGCTGCGGACGTGGAGGAAGGCGGCGGTGACCCGGTCGAGGGGCGTGCCGGTGGCTTCCGCCCAGGCCAGGCGGTATACGGCGAGCTGGAGGGGGTCGGCCTCGGTGGTGCGGCCGGTCTTCCAGTCGACGATCTCGTACGAGTCACCGGACTCGTCGGTGTGCTTGTACACGGCATCGATCCGGCCGCGGATCACGCGGCCGGCCAGGGTCAGCTGGACCGGGGCCTCCATGCGGTGCGGGGGCCGGTCGGCGTACGGGCTGCGCTCGAAGGCCGCCTTGAGGGCGTCGAGGTCGGCCTCGTCGGCGACCTCCTGGTCGGAGCCGGGGAGTTCGGTGGCGGGGTCGAGGACGTCGAGGAGGGGCAGCGGGAGCTCGTCGAAGCGGGACTCGACCCAGGCGTGGAAGCGCGTGCCCTGGCGCGCCGCGGGTTGCGGGGGTTTGGGCATGGGGCGGGCGAGGTCGCGTACGAAGCCCTGCTCGTCGGCGGCGAGCCGGAGCAGTTGGCTGGCGGAGAGGGCAGCGGGGAGCTCGACGTCCCGTACGGCCTGCCGGGCGCGGCGGAGCTCGCCCTCCAGGGCGTCGAGGTCCCGGTCCCAGGACGCGATGGCCCGGGCCTCTTCGGGGGTGAGGCCGTCCCTCTGGGCGGGGCCGTTGGCCGGCGGGCGTGCGGGTCCGCCGGGGCGCGGCCCGGCGGGGGCCCAGCCGTCGGCCTCCGGCCACAGGTCTTCGGCGCCCGGGGCGGCGGATCCCGCGGCGGCGGGGGCCCTGCCGTTAGCCGGCGAGCGTGCGGGTACGCCGGGGCGCGGCCCGGCGGGGGCCCAGCCGTCGGCCTCCGGCCACAGGTCTTCGGCGCCGGGCGCGCCGGCCTCGGGCTCCGGCCAGGGGTCGTCGCCGCCCGGGGCGCCGGACCCCGCGGCGGCGGGGGCCCAGCCGTCGGCCGGGTCCGGCCAGGGGGCGTCCGCGGGGTCGGGCCAGGGGTCCTCGCAGTGGGGGGGCCAGAGGTAGGGGGCTTGCGGGGGTGGGGTGGCGAGGTGGGACTCGACCAGGGCGGCCGCGGCTCGGCGGAGGGTCAGGGAGTCCGGGTCCAGGGGGAGCGGCCAGGAGTGGTCCGCGGTGGACTCGGCGGCCAGGGCCGGGTTCTCCGCGTCCGGGGCCGGGGCCTCCGCCCAGACCTCGATCTCGCCGTGGCCAGCGGCGCAGTGGGCGTACAGCGCGTCGAGGAACGCGGAGGGCCCGCGGCGCTTCTTCTGGGTCGGGCCCCACCAGTGGCCCGACGCCAGCAGGAGGGAGCGGGGCCGGGTGAAGGTCACGTACCCGAGGCGGAGCTCCTCCGTCGACTTGTGGTCCTTCAGGGCCGTCTTGAAGGACTTCAGGCCGGCCGAGGTCCACGCGGGATCCCCCGGCAGGGTCTCGGAGTCGCCGCGCAGCGCGTACGGGAGGACCTTCGCGTACGAGGTCCAGGCCTCCGGCGCCTTCTCCTTCGGGAACGCGCCCGCGCACAGGTCCGGGACCACGACCACGTCCCACTCCAGCCCCTTGGACTTGTGGGCGGTGAGCACCTTGACCGTGTTCTCGCCGCCCGGCAGCGCGTGGTCCAGGCCCTTCTCGTACTGGGCGGCCGTGCGCAGGAAGGCCAGGAAGGCGAGCAGGGACGCCTCGCCGTCCAGCGCGGCGAAGCCGGCCGCCACGTCCAGGAAGCCGGAGAGCGTCTCCCGGCGGCGGGCCGCCAGCGCGTGCGGGGACGCGGACAGTTCGACATCGAGCCCGGTCGCCGAAAGGACCCGGTGCAGGACGTCCATCAGCGGGTCGGCGAGCGAGCGCCGCAGGTCGCGCAGCTCCTGCGCCAGGTGCGCGAAGCGGACCCGCGCGTCGGCCGAGAAGGGCAGGTGGTCGTCCGGGGCGGAGCCGCCGTCCAGGAACGTCTCCAGCGCGTCGGCCAGCGACACGATCTCCGCGGGGTCCACGCCCTCCACCGCCGCCGCGAGGCGCCCGTCCGGGTCGTCCCCCGAGGCGGGCGCGCGGCCGACCAGCAGCCGGGCGCGGCGGCCCAGCAGCGCCAGGTCCCGGGCGCCGATCCGCCAGCGCGGGCCGATGAGCAGGCGTACGAGGGCGGCATTGGCCCCGGGATCCTGCAGGACCTCGCAGACGGCGACCAGGTCCGCGACCTCCGGGAGGTGCAGCAGGCCGGAGAGGCCGACGACCTCCACGGGCACGTCCCGGGCCACCAGGACGGCCTGGATCCGCGCGAAGTCCCCGGCCGAGCGGCACAGTACGGCGATCTCGCGCGGCTCCGTACCCGTGCGGACCAGGTGCGCGACGGAGTCCCCGAGCCAGTCGAGCTCCTCGGCGTGGGTCTCCAGCAGGGCGCAGCGGACCTGCCCGTCGTACTCGGCGCCGGGCGCGGGCCGCAGTGCCTCGACGCCCTCGTGCATCGAGCGCAGCGGCGCGGCGAGGCCGTTGGCCAGGTCGAGCAGGCGGCCGCCGCTGCGCCGGTTCTCGCTCAGCGAGAGGCGGGTGGCGGGGCGGCCGTCGGCGTGCGGGAAGTGCTCGGGGAAGTCGTCGAGGTTGGCCACCGAGGCCCCGCGCCAGCCGTAGATCGCCTGGCAGGGGTCGCCGACGGCGGTCACGGGGTGGCCGGTCCCCCCGCCGAAGAGGCCGGACAGCAGCAGCCGCTGCGCCACCGAGGTGTCCTGGTACTCGTCCAGCAGCACCACGCGGAACTCCTCGCGCAGCAGCGCCCCCACCTCGGGCCGGGTGGTGGCGAGCTGCGCGGAGAGGGCTATCTGATCGCTGAAGTCGAGCAGGTCGCGGGAGCGCTTGGCGGCGCGGTAGCGCTCGGTCAGCTCCAGCAGTTCGAGGCGGCCGCGCACCGCCTCGGGCACCTTGCGCAGGTCGTCGTTGGTGAGCTTGGCGTCCGCGAGGCCGGCGAGGAGCCCGGTGTCGTACGCGCGCAGCTCGGCGGGTTCGACCAGGTGCTCGGACAGTTCTCCGTCGAGCGCGAGCAGGTCGCTGACCAGGTCGGGGATCGACTTCGTCAGGGCCGGGTACGGGCCGGGGGCCTCGCGCAGCACGCGCGCGGCGAGCTGGAAGCGGGTGGCGTCGGCGAGCAGCCGGGCGCTGGGCTCCAGACCGATGCGCAGGCCGTGGTCCTTCAGGAGCTGTCCGGCGAAGGCGTGGTACGTGGAGATGCGCGGCTCGCCGCCGGCCGTGTCGGCCTCGGCCGGGGAGGGGTCCGGATCGCTGATGCCGGCCCGCGCGAGGGCCACCCGTACCCGCTCGGCGAGCTCGCCCGCGGCCTTGTTGGTGAAGGTCAGGCCGAGGACCTGCTCGGGCGCGACCGCGCCGGTGCCGACCAGCCAGACCACTCGGGCGGCCATGACGGTGGTCTTGCCGGATCCGGCGCCCGCCACGATGACCTGTGGGGCGGGCGGGGCGGTGACGCAGGCCATCTGTTCGGGCGTGAACGGGATGCCGAGGAGCTCCTTGAGCTGCTCGGGGTCGGTGAGGACGGACGGACGCGCGGACACGTAAAGAGGCTAGCCGCCCCCACCGACACCCCTGCTCACCCGACCGCTCAGCCGACCCCTCGCTCGACCCCTCACTCGACCGTCTGGCGGCCTTCCGGGCGGGCGCTGCACGAGCTGCGGAAGGAGCAGTGGTCGCAGTGCTTGCCGGCGGCGGGCTCGAAGCGCTCGTCGAGGACCCGGCCGGCGGCGGTGGCGAGGAGGTCGCCGACCCACTCCCCGGCCAGCGGCTCCTGGGCCTGGATCTTCGGCACCGTGTCGCCGCCGTCGCGCTGGGCGGCACCCTGGCGCAGCTGGACGAGTTCGGCTCCGCCCGGTTCGGGGCGCAGCCCGTCGAAGACCTCGTCGACGGCACCCTCGCGGACGGCGAGCTGGTACACGGCGAGCTGGGGGTGGCGGGCGACCTCGTCGCGCGTCGGGGCGGACTTGCCGGTCTTGAAGTCGACGACGTACGCCCGCCCCTGCGGGTCGGCCTCGACCCGGTCCATGGAGCCGCGGATGCGGACGGCGTACTCGCCCGCTTCGAGCGTGACGTCGAAGTCGTGCTCCGTGGCCACGGCCTCGCGGCCGCCGCGGTCGGTGGTGTGCCAGCGCAGGAACCGTTCCAGGGCGGCGCGGGCGTTGTCCTTCTCCTGGCGGGACTTCCAGGGCGCGTCGAAGGCGAGGGAGTCCCAGACCGAGTCGAGGCGCTCCATCAGCACGGCGAGGTCGGCGGGGGTGCGTCCGGAGGCGACCTCGTCGGCGAGGACGTGGACGACGTTGCCGAAGCCCTGGGCGGCGGTGGAGGGGGTGTCGGCCTTGACCTCGCGGCCCAGGAACCACTGGAGGGAGCAGGTGTTGGCGAGCTGGTCCAGGGCGCTGCCGGAGAGGGCGAGGGGCCGCTCCCGGTCGCGCAGCGGGACGCTGCTGCGGGTGGGCTCGTACAGGCCCCACCAGCGTTGCGGGTGGGCGGCGGGCACCAGCGGGCGGTCCTCGTCGTCGGTGAGCACGGCGAGGCGGGCGAGGCGCCGGGCGGCGGCCTCGCGCAGGGCGGGCGAGGCGTCGGGGTCGACGGTGGTGGCGCGGAGCTCGGCGACGAGCGCCGGGACGGCGAGGGGGCGGCGGGGGCGGCCGGTGACGTCCTTGGGGGTGACGCCGAGCTCGGAGAGGAAGCGGGAGGGCTGGTCGCCGTCCTCGGCGGGGGCCTTGACGGCGGTGACGACGAGGCGGTCGCGGGCGCGGGTGGCGGCGACGTAGAACAGGCGGCGCTCCTCGGCGAGGAGCGCGCCGGGGGTGAGGGGCTCGGCGAGGCCGTCGCCGCCGATGCGGTCGGCTTCGAGGAGGGAGCCCCGGCGGCGCAGGTCGGGCCAGAGGCCGTCCTGCACGCCGGCGACGACGACGAGGGACCACTCCAGGCCCTTGGAGCGGTGGGCGGTCATGAGCCGTACGGCGTCGGAGCGGGTGGCGCGGGTGGTGAGGGTGTCGGCGGCGATGTCCTCGGCCTCCAGCTGTTCGAGGAGGTTGAGCGCGCCGCGGCCGCCGGTACGTTCCTCCGCGCGGGCGGCGGTGTCGAAGAGCGCGCAGACCGCGTCGAGGTCGCGGTCGGCGTTGCGGCCGGCGGCGCCGCCGCGGCGGGCGCCGCGTTCGAGGCGCTGGGGCCAGGGGGTGCCGTCCCAGAGGGTCCAGAGGGCCTCTTCGGCGGTGCCGCCGCCCTGGAGGAGCTCGCGCGCCTTGCGCAGGAGCAGGCCGAGGCGTTGCGCTCCGCGGGCGTGGGCGGGGTCGTGCGCGACGAGCCGCTCGGGTTCGGCGAGGGCGCGGGCGAGCAGTACGTCGGAGGGCGCGGGCGTCTTGACCCCGGCGGCCCGCTCCTCGTCGCGCAGGGCCCGCCCGAGCCGCCGCAGGTCGGCGGCGTCCATCCCGCCGAGCGGCGAGGCGAGCAGCGTCAGCGCGGCCTCGACCCCGATCCACCCCTCGCCCCCGGCGGCGCCGGGCCCGCCGACCCCGAACTCGTCGGCGTCGGCGGTACCGGAGTCCGTTTCGCCGGACGCGCCCTCGGCGGGGCCCGCCGGACCACCGGTCTCCGCACCGTCCGCGCCGGCTCCACCGGCGGGTACCACGGCCGGGCCGGAGTCCGACGGGGCGGGCTCGCCCGCGGCGGGCGCGGGGGCGCCTGGGGCGGCCGGGGCCTCGGCCGGAGTGCCCTCCGGGAGGGACACGGCGGCTGTGGCCGTGATGCGGAGGGCCGTCAGGAGGGGGGAGACGGCGGGTTCGTGGCGCAGGGGGGTGTCCGCGCCGTCCGTCTCGGCCGGGACTCCCGCCGAGATCAGGGCGCGGCGCATCGCCGGGAGGGTGCGGCCGCCGGCGCGGACCAGGACGGCCATCTCGCCCCACGGCACGCCGTCCTCCAGGTGGGCCCGGCGCAGGATGTCGGCGATGTTGTCCAGTTCGGCGCCGGCCGTGGGGTACGTGAAGACCTCGACCCGGCCCCCGTCCCGCGTCGGCCGCAGGTCGCGGTGGGCCCGTACGGCCGCCGCCGGGAGGCGCGGCACCGGCATCCGGGCCGTCAGCAGGCGGGTGGCCGCGAGCAGACCCGCGGACTGGCGGCGGGAGACGGTCAGCGCGCGCACGGCGGCGCCCGGGAACGCGCTCTCGAAGTCGAGGACGTTGTTGATGTCCGCGCCCCGGAAGGCGTAGATCGACTGGTCGGGGTCGCCGAAGGCGACCAGCGTGCCCCCGGGCCCGGACAGGGCGCGCAGCAGGCGCAGCTGCGCGGCGTCGGTGTCCTGGAACTCGTCCACGAAGATCACGTCGTACGAGGAGGACAGCGCCGGCGTGCGCTCCGCCAGCAGCACGGCGCGGTGCACGAGTTCCGCGTAGTCGAGCGTGCCCTGGAGGTCCAGGACGTCGAGGTACTCGGAGAGGAAGGCCGCGGCCGCCTTCCAGTCCGGGCGGCCGATCTGGTGTGCGAAGTCGGACAGGGCCGCGGGTCCCAGGCCCAGCTCGCGCGCGCGGGCCAGCACGGCGCGCACCTCGTCCGCGAAGCCGCGGGTCGTCAGCGCGGCCCGCAGGTCGTCCGGCCAGCGGATCGAGCGGAGCCGGCGCTGGCCCTCCAGGAGGGTGCGGACCATCACGTCCTGCTCGGGCCCGGACAGCAGCCGCAGCGGGTCGGCGAACAGGTCGGTGTCCTGGTGGGCGCGGACCAGGCCGTAGCAGAACGAGTGGAAGGTGGTGGCCTGCGGGGCGCGCGCACCGCCGAGGCGCAGGGCGGCGCGGTCGCGCAGTTCCACGGCCGCCTTGCGGCTGAAGGTGAGGATCAGGATGCGGGCGGGGTCGGTCCCGGCCTCCACGCGGGCCGCGGCCGCCTCGACCAGCGTGGTCGTCTTTCCGGTGCCCGGTCCGGCGAGGACGAGCAGCGGTCCGCGGGTGTGGTCAACCACGGCCTGCTGCGCTGCGTCCAGCACAGGGGGATCCACCCGTTCCGGCCCGGTGCGCACGAGGCGGTACGCGTCAGAGGTCCGCGTACGCCGCCGCTCGGTGCGGTCGGAGGAAGAGGTGTTCACGTGGGGTGCCGGTCCTGGTGGGTCTGCGGTTGCTGGCGTTGCTGGCGTTGCTCGTGCGGCTGGCGTTGCCTCGACGGCCCGAGCCAAGGCCGAGGCCGAAGCCGAAGCCGAAGCCGAAGGGGCAACGCTACGCCAACCGCCGCGCCCCGCGCAGTTCCCTCAGGAGTGCCGTCCGGCCCCGCAGGTCCCTCGTACGGGCCTTCGTACTCTCCTTCGACCGCCCGTTCGGGCCGCGCATGGCCGAAGCTGTCAGGTGTGACCTTCGTCCTGCCCGACGGCCCCGTCCCAACGGGCCCGCCGCATGTCCAGCCGCGGTTCGCCGGCGCCGGTGAGCCGCAGCGGGGTGGCCTCGGCGCGGTAGTTCTCCAGCGCGCGCCGCTCGCTGCCGGGCAGGGGCCGGCCGTCCGCCCGCACCACGCGCCACCAGGGCACGGCTCCTCCGTACAGGGCCATGACGCGGCCGACCTGGCGGGGTCCGCCCTCGCCGAGCCACTCCGCGACGTCGCCGTAGGTCATCACCCGGCCGGGCGGAATCCGCTCGGCGGCCTCCAGTACCCGCTCCGCGTACGGGGGCAGTTCCTCGCTCATTCAGCACAGGGTGCCGCAACTCCCCGGACAAGCAAACGACAACCTCTCGGAAGCCCTGGTTCCGCACCGGCGCGCACCCTGATGCCCCGCTCGCCCGCCGGTCCGTGCCACCATCTTCCGGGCGGTGACTGGTGATACGTGATCAAGAAGAGACGGATGTGACGGCGAAGGAGCAGGGTGTGAGCCCTCCGAACGGCGCGGCGACGGACGACGGCGCCGGGCGCCCGGGGCCCGACGGCGAGCCGTACCCGGACGCGGTCCGGGACTCCGGCACGGAGCCGCACCCCGACGCTGCCCAGGCCCGACCGCCGTCGCGGCCCCCGGCGGCGGACGTCTCCGCCAAGGCCGCCAAGGCCACCGAGGCCGCCGAGGCCGCGGCCGAGACGCACCCCGACGACCCGCCCGGCCACACCCCGACGGCGGCCGACCGGGTCGCGGTGGACGAACCGCTGCTCGCCGCCCGCGTGCACCGCCCCTCGGACCTCGTACGCCTCCTCGCCGGCATCCTCGGCATCGCGATCGTGCTCGGCATCTCCGCCTTCGCCCACGGCACCACGGCCGGCCTGGAGCAGGACATCAGCAAGGGCACCGGCCAGGCGCCGGACGTGCTGATCAAGGTCGCCGGGCTGGTGTCGAGCATCGCCGTGCTCCTCGTACCAGTCGCCTTCGCCGTCGAGCGGCTGATCAAGCGCGACGGGCTGCGGATCGCGGACGGCGTCCTCGCCGCCGTCCTCGCGCACGGGGTCACCCTCGCCACCGACCTGTGGGTCTCCCAGGCCGCCCCCGAGACCATCCAGGACGCGCTCACCCGCCCCACCGGACTCGGCGGGGCCCTCACCGATCCGGTGCACGGCTACCTCGCGCCCGTGATCGCGTACATGACGGCCGTCGGGATGACCCGGCGGCCGCGCTGGCGGGTCGCCCTGTGGGTGGTGCTGCTGCTGGACGCCTTCGCGATGCTGGTCAGCGGCTACACCACACCCTTCTCGATCATCCTGACGGTGCTGATCGGCTGGAGCGTCGCGTACGGAACCCTGTACGCGGTCGGCTCGCCGAACGTCCGGCCCACCGGGCAGAACCTCCTCGCCGGGCTGCGCCGGGTCGGCTTCCAGCCGGTCAGCGCGATGCGCGCGGAGGCCTCCGAGGGGGACGGCGGCGACACCGGCGACCGGGGGCGGCGCTACCACGTCACCCTGGAGGACGGGCCCGCGCTGGACGTCACCGTCGTGGACCGCGAACAGCAGGCCCAGGGCTTCTTCTACCGGGTCTGGCGCCGGCTGACCCTGCGCGGGATCACCACGCGGCGCAGCATCCAGTCGCTGCGCCAGGCCCTGGAGCAGGAGGCCCTCCTGGCCTACGCGGCCATCGCGGCCGGGGCGAACGCGCAGAAGCTGATCGCCACCTCCGAGCTGGGTCCGGACGCCGTGATGCTCGTCTACGAGCACCTGGGCGGGCGGAGCCTGGACGCGCTGCCCGACGAGGAGATCACCGACGAGCTGGCCCACAACGCCTGGGAGCAGGTACGGGCCCTCCAGTCGCGGCGGATCGCGCACCGCAGGCTCACCGGTGACGCCCTGGTGGTGGATCGTTCCGGCAAAGTCATCCTCACCGACCTGCGCGGCGGCGAGATCGCGGCCGGCGACCTGGTGCTGCGGATGGACATCGCGCAGTTGCTGACCACGCTCGGCCTGCGGGTCGGCGCGGAGCGCTCGGTGGCCGCGGCGGTGGCGGTGCTGGGTCCCGACGCGGTGGCGGACTGCCTGCCGATGCTCCAGCCGATCGCCCTGAGCCGCTCCACCCGGGCGACCCTGCGCAAGCTCGCGCGGGAGCGGGCGGACCGCGAGCGGGAAGCCGTACTGGAATCCTCCCGGGCGGAGAAGGCGGCGCGCGAGGCGGGGGCGTCCGCGCCCGGCCCCGCGACCAGCCCCGCGGCCGGGCGCAAGGCCGAGAAGCGGGCGCTGGACGACGCCCTGGAAGGGGCGCGGGAGGAGGACCTCCTCAGCCAGATCCGCCGCCAGGTGCTGCTCATCCGCCCGCAGGCCCCGGTGGAACCCGCCCGGCTGGAACGGATCCGGCCCCGCACCCTGGTGTCCTTCATCGCGGGCGCCTTCGCCGCGTACTTCCTGCTCACGCAGCTGGCCGACGTGAAGTTCGGGACCATCATCGGCGAGGCCCAGTGGGGCTGGGTCGGGGCGGCGCTCGCCTTCTCGGCGCTCAGCTACTTCGCCGCCGCGATGAGCCTGCTGGGCTTCGTACCGGAGCGGGTCTCCTTCCCGCGGACGGTGCTCGCGCAGGTCGCGGGCTCCTTCGTGAAGCTGGTGGCCCCGGCCGCGGTCGGCGGCGTCGCGCTGAACACCCGCTTCCTCCAGCGGTCCGGGGTGCGGCCGGGGCTCGCGGTGGCGAGCGTGGGTGCCTCGCAGCTCTTCGGGCTGGCCAGCCACATCCTGCTGTTGCTGTCCTTCGGCTACCTGACCGGGACCGAGAAGACCCCGGAGATGACCCCGTCCCGGACGGTCATCGCCGGTCTGCTGACGGTGGCGGTGCTGGTCCTGGTGGTGACGGCGGTGCCGTTCCTGCGGAAGTTCGTCGCGACCCGGGTACGGGCCCTGTTCGCGGGGGTGGTCCCGCGCATGCTGGACGTCCTGCAGCGGCCGCAGAAGCTGCTGACCGGCATCGGCGGGATGCTGCTGCTGACCGGCTGCTTCGTGATGTGCCTCGACGCCTCGATCCGCGCCTTCGGGGGCGGGCAGGCCATCAGCTACGCGAGCATCGCGGTGGTCTTCCTCGCGGGCAACGCGCTGGGGTCGGCCGCGCCGACGCCGGGCGGCATCGGGGCGGTGGAGACCACGCTGACGCTGGGCCTGGTCGCGGCGGGTCTGGACAAGGAGATCGCGATCTCGGCGGTGCTCCTGTTCCGCACGATGACCTTCTGGCTGCCGGTGCTGCCGGGGTGGCTCTCGTTCAACTTCCTGACCCGCAAGGGGGCCATCTAGGCTCCGGCGGTCGGACCGCCGCGTGCCCGCGCCCGGCTCGCAGGATCAGAAGACCAGCAGCAGCGCCGCCAGCAGGGCCGCGGAGCAGGCGACCTCGACCGCGCCGATGACGGGGGCCTTCAGGGCGCGGCCGGGGAGGGCGGCGGCCCGGGCCAGGTAGGCCGTGAAGGGGAGCGCCAGCCACGGCGAGAGGCAGCAGGCCGCCGCCAGGGCGGCCGCGTGGTAGGCCACCGACCCCCGGTAGTACGCCCGGGAGTTCCGCTCCCGGATCATCGTCTTCACGTACGGGACCGTGCCCGCGAAGTACAGCAGGCAGGCGAGCGCCGGCGCCCACAGCGCTCCCGCCCCGCCCAGGCGGCCCGCCACCAGGAGCATGCCGCAGGCCGGGACCACCGCCGCGAGCCCGTTGACCAGGGCGCGCTCGCGGCCCCGCCACGCGAAGTACGTGTTCACCGCCACGAACGGCGAGGCGATCAGCGCCGCCACCACCAGCCACGGGTGCAGCGCAGCCACCGGCCCGCCCGCCGCCGCGAAGGCCGCGCCGAAGACCACGGCCGGGCGCCCGTGCCGCCCGGCCGACCGCAGCCCGCGCCGGTGCAGCCGCAGCCACTGCTGGGCGTGGAACACGGCGACGTACCCGAGCAGCCAGGCCGCGAAGAGCAGCGCGTGCGCCCACCCCGGCCGGGGGGCGAGCAGTGTCCCCGCGAGGAACGGCACCGCCAGCATCGCCCAGGCCCCGTGCTGGTCCGGTATCCACCTGTACTTCATTAATTGGCATTTCTCCGCGTAATTTACCTCCGCCTTCGCGGAGTTGGACTTCCTCCAGCCTGACATCCAAGGGGCCCGCGAAAGACCGGAAAGAGGTCATGCCCCGACGGGACCTTTGTCATCGGGTTCGCCTTTTCCGCAGGCGTAGCGTCGAAAGCACCATAGTTTTCCGGCCTGGAGGGTCGCTTTGCACCAGCGTCAGGGACGTCAAAGCCATCAGGCGGCCGCCGATTCACTCATCAAGGCGGGCAGCTTCTTCACCCGCGCCGAGGTGTCCGACGACCTGCGCACCGTCCACCGCACCGGCGGGCGGGCCGCGGAGGCGTTCTACCGGGACCGGTGGAGCCACGACAAGGTCGTGTACTCCACCCACGGCGTGAACTGCACCGGTTCCTGCCGTTGGAAGGTGTACGTCAAGGACGGGATCATCACCTGGGAGACCCAGTCGACGGACTACCCCTCCGTCGGCCCGGACAGCCCGGAGTACGAGCCCCGCGGCTGCCCGCGCGGCGCCTCGTTCTCCTGGTACTCCTACTCCCCCACCCGCGTCCGCTACCCGTACGTGCGCGGCTCCCTCCTGGAGATGTACCGCGAGGCCAAGCGGCGCCTGGGCGACCCCGTCGAGGCGTGGGCCGACATCCAGGGCGACCCCGCGCGCCGGCGTGCGTACCAGCGGGCCCGCGGCAAGGGCGGTCTGGTGCGCGCGACCTGGGAGGAAGCGACCGAGATCGTCGCCGCGGCGCACGTGCACACCATCAAGGAGCACGGCCCGGACCGGGTCGCCGGCTTCTCGCCGATCCCGGCGATGTCGATGGCCTCGCACGCCGCCGGTGCCCGCTTCCACTCCCTCATCGGCGCGCCGATGCTGTCCTTCTACGACTGGTACGCCGACCTCCCGGTCGCCTCGCCGCAGGTGTTCGGGGACCAGACCGACGTGCCCGAGTCGGGGGACTGGTGGGACGCCGCGTACCTGATGATGTGGGGCTCCAACGTCCCCGTCACCCGTACCCCGGACGCGCACTGGATGACCGAGGCCCGCTACCGCGGCCAGAAGGTCGTCACCGTCTCGCCGGATTTCGCGGACAACACCAAGTTCGCCGACGAATGGATGCACCCGCACCCGGGCACGGACGGTGCGCTGGCCCTGGCGATGGGCCATGTCATCCTCAAGGAATTCTTCGTCGAGAAGCAGACACCGTTCTTCACGGATTACGTGCGGAAGTACACCGACCTGCCGTTCCTGGTATCGCTGCGCGAAACCGATCAGGGGCTGGTCCCGGGGAAGTTCGTCACCGCCGCCGATCTGGGCCGCGCCACCGAGAACGCGCAGTGGAAGACCGTCCTGATCGACGACGCGAGCGGTGAGCCCGTCGTCCCGAACGGCACCCTCGGGCACCGCTGGGGCAAGAACGAGAAGCCGGAGTGGAACCTCGACCTCGGCGACACCGTTCCGCGCCTGACCCTGCTGGGCGAGGGCGAGAGCGCCGAGATCACCCTGCCCCGCTTCGAGGACGACGAGCGCGGCGGCACCGTCCGCCGCGGTGTGCCGGTGCGCCGGCTCGGCGGCCGGCTCGTCACCACCGTGTTCGACCTGATGCTCGCCCAGTACGGGGTGGGCCGCGACGGCCTGCCCGGGGAGTGGCCCACCGGCTACGAGGACGCGAGCGCGCCCGGCACCCCCGGCTGGCAGGAGTCGCTGACCTCCGTCCCGGCGGCCCAGGCGGCGCGCGTGGCGCGGGAGTTCGCGCAGACGGCCGAGCAGTCGCAGGGCCGCTGCATGATCCTGATGGGTGCGGGGACGAACCACTGGTTCCATTCCGAGACCATCTACCGCGCCTTCCTCGCCCTGCTCACCCTCACCGGCTGCCAGGGCCGCAACGGCGGCGGCTGGGGCCACTACGTCGGCCAGGAGAAGTGCCGTCCGGTCACCGGCTGGGCCACCCTGGCCGCCGCCTCCGACTGGTCGCGCCCGCCGCGCCAGATGATCGGCGCGGCCTGGTTCTACCTGCACACCGACCAGTGGCGCTACGACACCCTGCCGGCCGAGGCGCTCGCGTCGCCGCTCGCCGAGGGCGCCTTCGAGGGCATGACCGGCGCCGACTGCCTGGCGGCGAGCACCCGCATGGGGTGGATGCCGTCCTACCCGACCTTCGACCGCAATCCACTGGAGCTCGGCGAGGCGGCGGACCCGGTCGCCGCCGCCGTCGAGCAGCTCAAGGACGGCACCCTCGGCTTCGCCGGCGAGGACCCGGACGCGCCGCGCAACTGGCCGCGCGTGCTCAACGTATGGCGGGCCAACCTCCTCGGATCCAGTTCCAAGGGCAACGAGTACTTCCTCAAGCACCTGCTCGGCACGCACTCCAACCTCCCCGAGGACGGGCCGCGTTGCGAGCCGAGGGACGTGACGTACCGGGAGGCTGATGTCGAGGGCAAGCTCGACCTCCTCATGTCCATGGACTTCCGGATGACGTCCACGACGCTCCTGTCGGACGTGGTCCTCCCGGCGGCCACCTGGTACGAGAAGCACGACCTGTCCTCCACGGACATGCACCCCTTCCTGCACGCCTTCACCCCGGCCGTGGACCCGCCGTGGCAGGCCCGGTCCGACTACGACGCCTTCCTCGGCCTCGCCGAGCGGTTCGGCGAGCTCGCCGCATCCCATCTGGGCGTACGCAAGGACCTGGTGGCGACCGCGCTCCAGCACGACACCCCGGGCGGCGAGATGGCCCAGCCGGGAGGGGTCGCGCTGGACTGGTCGAAGGGCGAGTGCGAGCCCGTACCCGGAAGGACGATGTACAACCTGGCCGTCGTCGAGCGCGACTACGGCGCGGTCGGCGAGAAGTTCGCCGCGCTCGGGCCGCTCGTCGACGAGCTCGGCGTGACGACGAAGGCCATCACCTTCGACGTGGCCGAGGAGGTCGCCTACCTGGGGCGCAAGAACGGCCTGGTCCGCGGCGGCGTCGCCGACGGCCGCCCGCGCCTGGACACGGCGCAGCGCGCCTGCGAGGCGATCCTCTCGCTCTCCGGCACCTCCAACGGCCGTCTCGCGACGCAGGGTTTCGAGACCCTGGAGAAGAAGGTCGGCACGCACATGGCCCATCTGGCCGCCGAGGCCGAGGGCAAGCGGATCACCTTCGCCGACACCCAGGCCCGCCCGGTCCCGGTGATCACCTCGCCCGAGTGGTCGGGGTCTGAGGCCGGCGGGCGGCGCTACACGGCCTTCACCGTGAACACCGAGCACCTCAAGCCCTGGCACACCCTCACCGGCCGCCAGCACTTCTTCATCGACCACGACTGGCTGCACGAGGTCGGGGAGTCCCTCCCGGTCTACAAGCCGCCGCTGAACATGCACACCCTGTACGGGGAGCCCGAGCTCGGCGTGGTCGACGAGAAGACGGTGGCGGTCCGCTACCTGACCCCGCACAACAAGTGGGCCATCCACAGCCAGTACCAGGACAACCTCTACATGATGACGCTGGGCCGCGGCGGCCAGACGGTGTGGATGTCCCCGCAGGACGCCGATGCCATCGGGGTCGCGGACAACGACTGGATCGAGGCGGTCAACCGCAACGGCGTGGTCACCGCCCGCGCGATCGTCTCCCACAAGATGCCGCCCGGCACGGTCTACATGAACCACGCGCAGGAGCGCACGGTCGGCGTCCCGAAGACGCAGAAGACCGGCCGCCGCGGCGGCATCCACAACTCGCTGACCAGGGTGATGCTCAAGCCCACCCATCTCATCGGCGGCTACGCCCAGTTGACCTGGGCCTTCAACTACCTCGGCCCGACCGGCAACCAGCGCGACGAGGTGACGGTCATCCGCCGCCGCGACCAGAAGGTGGAGTACTAGACACATGCCCCGTCGTGAAACGACTGTCGGACGAGTGATGGCACAGGTCGCGATGGTCATGAACCTCGACAAGTGCATCGGCTGCCACACCTGTTCGGTCACCTGCAAGCAGGCGTGGACCAACCGGCAGGGCACCGAGTACGTCTGGTTCAACAACGTCGAGACCCTCCCCGGCCAGGGCTACCCGCGCCGCTGGGAGGACCAGGAGAAGTGGAAGGGCGGCTGGGAGCGGACCCGCTCCGGCAGGCTCCGCCTCCGGGCGGGCGGCCGTCTGGCCAAGCTGGGCCAGATCTTCGCCAACCCCCACCTGCCGGAGATCGACGACTACTACCAGCCCTGGACGTACGAGTACAAGAACCTCACCGAGGCCCCGGCGGGCGACGACATGCCCACCGCCCGGCCCGTCTCCCAGGTGACCGGCGAGCCGATCGACAAGATCGAGTGGGGGCCGAACTGGGACGACAACCTCGGCGGCGCCCCCGCCCACGCGCCCAGGGACCCGATCGTCGAGAAGATCCGCGACGAGGTCGGCGAGAAGATCCGCTTCGAGTTCGAGCAGAGCTTCATGTTCTACCTCCCCCGGGTCTGCGAGCACTGCCTCAACCCCGCGTGCGTCTCGTCCTGCCCCTCAGGCGCGATGTACAAGCGGGAGGAGGA
Source organism: Streptomyces sp. NPDC037242 (assembly GCF_055604165.1). Classification (NCBI taxonomy): domain Bacteria; kingdom Bacillati; phylum Actinomycetota; class Actinomycetes; order Kitasatosporales; family Streptomycetaceae; genus Streptomyces; species Streptomyces sp. NPDC037242. The sequence goes on along the minus strand of NZ_JBVJUY010000002.1, from coordinate 252,326 downwards.
CGGCATCGTCCTGGTCGACCAGGACCAGTGCCGGGGCTGGCGCATGTGCGTGACCGGCTGCCCGTACAAGAAGGTGTACTTCAACCACCGGACCGGCAAGGCCGAGAAGTGCACCTTCTGCTTCCCGCGCATTGAGGTCGGCATGCCGACGGTGTGCTCGGAGACCTGCGTGGGCCGGATGCGCTACATCGGCGTGATGCTCTACGACGCCGACAAGGTCGCCGAGGCCGCCGCCGTGGAGGACGAGCACGACCTCTACCCCTCCCAGGTCGAGTGCTTCCTGGACCCGCACGACCCGGCCGTCGCCGCGGCCGCCCGCGCGGCCGGCATCACCGACGAGTGGATCGACGCCGCCCGCAACTCCCCCGTCTACGACCTGATCGCCACCTACCAGGTCGCCCTCCCGCTCCATCCGGAGTACCGGACGATGCCGATGGTCTGGTACGTCCCCCCGCTCTCCCCCGTGGTCGAGGCGGTCGCCGCCACCGGCAGCGACGGCGAGGACGCGGGCAACCTCTTCGGCGCCATCGACGCGATGCGCATCCCAGTCGAGTACCTCGCGCAGATCCTCACCGCCGGGGACACCTTCCCGGTGGAGGCGGTCCTGCGCCGGATGGCCGCGATGCGCGCGTACATGCGGCGCGTCAACCTCGGCGAGGAGCGGGACGAGTCGATCGCCGCGGCGGTCGGGCTGACCGGGCAGGAGATGGAGGACATGTTCCGGCTCCTGGCCATCGCCAAGATCGAGGACCGTTTCGTGATCCCTTCGGCGGCCCGCGCCGACGCCGAGGCGCTCGCCGAGACGCACCCGCTGGACGGCGCCGGCGCCGAGTGCCCGGTGGGTGCGCTGCCCGAGCCGCGCGTGATGCTCAACCTCAGCCCCACAAGGAGGAGTTCGTGAACCCGGATGCCCTGGTACGCCTGGTCGCGGGCTGCGCCCTGCAGTACCCCGGCGACCACTTCCACGACGAGTTCCCCCGGCTCCGTGCGGCCCTCGCCGGGGCGCCCGCCGAACCGGCCGCGCTGCTCGGCGCGTTCCTCGACCACGCCGGGTCCCTGAGCCCGATCGAGCTGTGCGCCGAGTACACCGCCACCTTCGACACCCGCAACCGGCGCTGCCTGTACCTGACCTGGTGGGTGGACGGCGACACCCGCCGGCGCGGGCTGTCCCTGGTCCGGCTGAAGCGGATCTACCGGGACTTCGGGCTGGAGTTCGCGGGCGAGGAGCTGCCCGACTTCCTGCCCGTGGCCCTGGAGTTCGCCGCCCTGCGCGAGGAGCCCGGCACCGAGCTGCTCCAGGAGCACCGGGCCGGGCTGGAGCTGCTGCGGATCGCGCTCACCGAGTCGGGCTCCCCGTACGCGGGAGTGCTGCGGGCCGTCTGCGCGACCCTGCCCGGGGCCTCCCCCGAGACCAAGGCCGAGGCGAAGGCCCTCGCACGGAACGGGCCGCCGCAGGAGCTGGTGGGCGCGGGCTCGCCGCTCGAACCCTTCGGTCCGGGCATCGACCCGCCCGTCGACCTCCCCTGGCCCACCGCACCCGAAAGGCAGAGCGCCTGATGGACCTCCTCCTGTGGGGCGTGCTCCCGTACGTCTCCGTCGCGCTGCTGATCGCGGGCACGGTCTGGCGGGCCCGGTTCGACAAGTTCGGCTGGACCACCCACTCCTCGCAGCTGCACGAGTCGCGGCTGCTGCGCATCGGCTCGCCGCTCTTCCACTTCGGCATGCTGTTCGTGGTCCTGGGCCATGTCGTGGGCCTGCTGATCCCGATGAGCTGGACGGACGCGGTGGGTCTGAGCGACCACGCGTACCACCTGCTCGCCGTCTCCACCGGCGCGGTGGCGGGCCTTGCGGCCGCCGTGGGCATCGGCATCCTGGTCCACCGGCGCTTCAAGGTCCCCGCCGTCCGCAGGGCCACGCTGAAGAGCGACCACCTGATGTACACGTTCCTGCTGGGCGCGATGGTCCTCGGCCTGACGGCCACGGTCCTCAACTCCACCGGCCAGACGGACGGTTACAACTACCGCGAAGGCATCTCGGTCTGGTTCCGCAGCCTGTTCACCCTGGACCCGGACTACCACCTGATGGCGGGCGCCCCGCTCGTCTTCCAGCTGCACATCCTCTTCGGCTTCACGCTCTTCGCGCTGATCCCGTACTCACGGCTGGTGCACATGTTCTCGGCGCCGCTGAAGTACGTGCTCCGGCCCTACGTGGTCTACCGCAGGCGGGATCCGGAGCAGTTGGCGAACCGCCCGCAGAAGCGGGGCTGGGAGCGCGTGTCGTGAGCCGCCCCGCGCCCACCGTCGTACGCCGGCCCCGGCACGACGTCTCCGAGCGGCCCTTCATCGTGATCTGGGAGGCGACGCGGGCCTGCCCGCTGGCCTGCCTGCACTGCCGGGCCGAGGCGCAGACCGCCCGCCACCCGCAGGAGCTCGACGGGGCGGACGCCCGCCGGGTGATGGACCAGATCGCCGCCTTCGGCCGGCCGAGCCCGCTGTTCGTGATCACCGGCGGGGACCCCTTCCAGCGCGCCGACCTCACCGACCTCATCGCGTACGGGACCTCGCTCGGCCTGCGGGTCGCGGTCTCCCCCTCCGGTACGCCCACGCTGACGCGGGAGAACCTGGTGGCGGTCCAGGGCGCGGGAGCCGTCGCCCTGTCCCTGTCCCTGGACGGCTCGACCGCCCGGCGGCACGACGCCTTCCGGGGCGTGCCCGGGGTGTTCGACTGGACCTTGGACGGCTGGCGGGCGGCCCGCGAGCTCGGGCTCAAGGTGCAGATCAACACGACGGTCACCCGGGACTGCCTGGAGGACCTCGCCGACATCGCGGCGCTGGTCGGGCGCGAGGGCGCGATGCTGTGGTCGGGGTTCATCCTGGTGCCGACGGGGCGCGGGGAGCAGTTGGACGCGCTCACCGCAGAAGAGATCGAGGACGTGCTGCACTTCCTCTACGACTGCGGTGCGGTCATGGCGACCAAGACCACGGAGGGCCACCACTTCCGGCGGGTCGCGCTCCAGCGGACGGTGCTCGACGCGCGCGGCGAGCGGCCCGTTCTCGGCGAGCTGTACGGGCGCCTGTCGGCCCGCGCCCGCGAGCTGGGGGTCTTCGACGGGGAGCGGCGGGCGGTGCGACGGCCGCCCATGGACGTCTCCTCGGGGCGCGGCTTCGTCTTCATCTCGCACACCGGCGAGGTCCACCCCAGCGGCTTCCTGCCCGTCTCGGCGGGCAACGTGAAGAACCATCCGCTGACCGACATCTACCGGGGCTCGGCGCTGTTCACCAAGCTCCGGGATCCCTCGCTGCTGCGCGGGAAGTGCGGGGCCTGCGAGTTCAAGACGGTGTGCGGGGGGTCGCGCTCGCGGGCGTACGGCTTCACGCGCGACGTGCTGGAGGCGGACCCGTACTGCGCGTACGAGCCGGGCAGCTTCCCGTACCGGGCGGAGCTGGAGGCTCTGGCCGAAAGCATGAGGCGCTGACACAGCGCACCCCCATATGTTCTATATGGGAACAAATCGGTCGCGGGAGAAGACAATGCGTTCAGTGATCGTCATCGGCGGCGGCATCAGCGGTCTGGCCGCCGCATGGCAGTTGCGCGGCCAGGCCGACGTCACCGTCCTGGAGAGCCTCGCCAAGGTCGGCGGCAAGCTCCGCACCGGCACCATCGCCGGAATCGCCGTGGACGAGGGAGCCGAATCCCTCATGGCCCTGCGGCCCGAGGCCGTGGAACTGGCCGCCGCGGTCGGACTCGGCGACGCCCTGTGCGACCCCGCGAAGGCCCCCACCACCATCTGGACCAACGGCGCCCTGCGCCCCCTGCCCGCCGGCCATGTGATGGGCGTCCCCACCGACCCCGCCGCCCTCGCCGGCACCGGCCTGCTCTCCCCCGAGGGCGTGGCACGTGTGGCCGCCGAGGAGAAGCTGCCCGCCTCCCCCCTGACCGAGGACTGCTCGGTCGCCGACTACCTCGCGGCCCGCTTCGGCCGGGAGGCCGTGGCCCGGCTGATCGAACCGCTGCTGGGCGGCGTCTACGCCGGCCGCGCCGACCGGCTCTCGCTGCGCGCCGCCATGCCGCGCATCGCGGCCCTCGCGGAAGCGGGCACCCCCCTGCTCCCCGCCCTGCGCCGGATGCGGGCGGCCGGCGCCCCGCGCTCGGCGGCCGTGGCCGTCCAGGGCGTGGTCGGCGGTACGGGCCGCTTTCCGCAGGCGGTCGCGGAGGCCTGCGGGGCCCGGATCCTCACCGGTACGGCCGCCCGCTCGCTCCAGCGGACCGCGGGGGACCGCTGGCGGGTGCAGGCCATGACCGACGACGGCCCCCTGACCATGGAGGCGGACGGCGTGATCCTGGCGCTCCCCGCCTACGCGGCGGCGGAGCTGCTGCGCCCGCACTCCCCGATGGCGGAGGACGAGCTGTCGGCCATTCCGCACGCGTCCACCGCCGTGATCACGATGGCGTTCTCCCGTGCCCGGGCCCACTTCCTCCCGGAGGGCAACGGCTTCCTGGTCCCGCCGGTGGACGGGCACATCCTCAAGGCCGCCTCCTTCCTCTCCAACAAGTGGTCCTGGCTGGACTCCTCGGCCCCCGACACCTTCGTCCTGCGGGCCTCCGTCGGCCGGATCGGCGAGGAGGAGCTGCTGAGCCGCCCCGACCGCCACCTGGTCCGCTCGGCCATCGCCGAACTGCACCACGCGGTCGGGCCGATGGGCGAACCCCTGGCCGCCCGCGTGACCCGCTGGGACCGCGGCCTGCCCCAGTACGGCGTCGGCCACCGCGAGCGCGTCGCCCGCATCCGCGAGGCCGCCGCCAAGCTCCCGGGCCTGGCCCTGTGCGGAGCGGCGTACGAGGGCGTGGGCGTCGCCGCCTGCGTGGCCACCGGCCGCAGCGCGGCGAAGCAGATCCTGGCCCCGGCCTGACGGCCCCGGCCCCCGGCCCGTCGAGCCCGTCGAGCCCGCCCGCCCGCCAGACCCGTTCGGCCCACGGCGCGGGCGGCCTGAGCGGCGGGCCCACAGGATGGGGGCATGCCGCGAAACGCCCTTCGGATCACCGCTGCCGCCGCCGTCGCCACCGCGCTGCTGACCGCCGGTGCCTGTTCCGACAGCGGGGAGAAGGACACGAAGACGAAGGACGGCGGTGCCCGGGGCTCCAAACCCCTCAAGTGGGGGGACTGCGAGGCGCCCACCGTCGACCAGGGCGGCGGCCAGACTCCCGGCAAGGACTGGAAGTGCGCCACCCTCGACGTGCCCCTCGACTACGCCGAGCCGGAGGGCGAGACGATCCCGCTCGCCCTGATCCGCGCCCAGGCCCGCGACAAGGACCGGCGCATCGGCTCCCTCGTCTTCAACTTCGGCGGACCGGGCGGCTCCGGCATCAGCACCCTCCCCGGCGCGGCCACCGAGTACGCGGCCCTGCGCGAGCGGTACGACCTGGTCAGCTTCGATCCCCGCGGAGTGGGCCGCAGCGCCCCCGTCCGCTGTGAGGACGACAAGCAGCTCGACGCCTACTACGCCGCCGACTCCACCCCGTCCACACCGGAGCAGGAGAAGGTGTTCGTCGACAACATCCAGAAGTACCAGCAGGCCTGCGAGCAGAACTCCGGCAAGGTGCTCCCCCACGTCGGCACACCCAACGCGGCCCGCGACCTGGACCGGATCCGCCAGGCCCTCGGCGACGACAAGCTCCACTACTTCGGCATCTCCTACGGCACCGAGCTCGGCGGGGTCTACGCCCACCTCTTCCCCAAGAACGTCGGCCGGGCCGTGTTCGACGCCGTCGTCGACCCCACCAAGACCTCCGAGGAGGGGGCACTGGGCCAGGCCAAGGGCTTCCAGCTGGCCCTCGGCAACTTCGCCCAGGACTGCGTGAACCGCGGCGACGCCTGCAGGCTCCAGGGCAGCACCGCCAAGGAGATCGAGAACAACGTCATCAAGCTCCAGAAGGACCTGGCGGCCAAGCCGATCCCCGGCATCGGCGGCCGGCAGCTCACCGAGACCTCGGCCACCAACGGCATCGCCCAGGCCCTGTACTCGAAGGAGCTGTGGCCGCTGCTGGAGCAGGGGCTCGACGAGGCCGAAGGCGGCCAGGGGCAGTTGCTCCTCGCCCTCTCCGACGCGCTCAACGGCCGGGACCAGCAGGGCAGGTACAGCAACATCGGCGCCGCGAACACCGCGATCAACTGCGCCGACTCCAAGGAGCGCTACTCCCTGGCGCAGACCAAGTCCAAGCTCCCGGGCTTCCGTTCGGCCTCGCCCGTCTTCGGGGACTTCCTCGGCTGGGGCCTGATGAGCTGCACGGACTGGCCGGTAGCGGGCGTCTGGGACACCCCGGACGTCTCCGCCCCCGGGGCCGCCCCGATCCTGGTGATCGGCAACACCGGCGACCCGGCGACCCCGTACGAGGGCGCGCGCAAGATGGTGGAGCGGCTCGGCCCCGGCGTCGGCGTGGAGCTGACCTACAAGGGTGAGGGGCACGGCGCGTACAACAGCGGTGACAAGTGCGTGCAGGAGGCGGTGAACTCCTATCTGCTGGACGGGAAGGTGCCGGGCGCGAACACGGTCTGCACCACCGCCTGAGCACGCGGAAGGGGCCGCACCCGGTGGGTGCGGCCCCTTCCTGCTGCTGCTCTGCTGCTAGTAGACCGGCTTTTCCGGCTCGATCTGGTGGACCCAGCCGATCACGCCGCCGCCGACGTGGACCGCGTCGGCGAAGCCCGCGGACTTCAGGACCGCGAGGACCTCCGCACTGCGGACACCCGTCTTGCAGTGCAGGACGATGCGCTTGTCCTGCGGCAGGTCCTGGAGGGCGGTGCCCATCAGGAACTCGCCCTTGGGGATCAGCTTCGCGCCGGGGATCGAGACGATCTCGTACTCGTTGACCTCGCGGACGTCGATGATCTCGATCGGCTCGTCGTTGTCGATCCACTCCTTGAGCTGCTTGGGAGTGATCGTGGAGCCGAGCGCCGCCTCCTGGGCCTCCTCCGACACGACGCCGCAGAAGGCCTCGTAGTCGATGAGCTCGGTGACGGTCGCGTTCGGACCGCAGACCGCGCAGTCGGGGTCCTTGCGGACCTTGACCTGGCGGTACTGCATCTCCAGGGCGTCGTAGATCATCAGGCGGCCGACCAGCGGCTCGCCCACGCCCGTGAGGACCTTGATGGCCTCGGTGACCTGGATGGACCCGATGGACGCGCAGAGCACGCCCAGCACGCCGCCCTCGGCGCAGCTCGGGACCATGCCCGGCGGCGGGGGCTCCGGGTACAGGCAGCGGTAGCACGGGCCGTGCTCGGACCAGAAGACCGAGGCCTGGCCGTCGAAGCGGTAGATCGAACCCCACACGTACGGCTTGTTCAGCAGCACGCAGGCGTCGTTGACCAGGTAGCGCGTGGCGAAGTTGTCCGTGCCGTCGACGATGAGGTCGTACTGGCTGAAGATCTCCATCACGTTCTCGGCTTCGAGCCGCTCTTCGTGAAGGACCACGTTCACGTACGGGTTGATGCCCAGCACGCTGTCACGGGCCGACTCGGCCTTGGAACGGCCGATGTCGGCCTGGCTGTGGATGATCTGGCGCTGGAGGTTCGACTCGTCGACCTCGTCGAACTCCACGATGCCCAGCGTGCCGACGCCGGCCGCGGCCAGGTACATGAGGGCGGGCGAGCCGAGGCCGCCCGCGCCCACGGCCAGCACCTTGGCGTTCTTCAGGCGCTTCTGGCCGTCCATCCCGACATCCGGGATGATCAGGTGGCGGGAGTACCGACGGACCTCGTCAACGGTGAGCTCAGCAGCTGGCTCGACCAGGGGTGGCAGCGACACGGGGACTCCGTAGATGGTTAAGTCTTAACGGTGGTTCTTCCCGTAACACTGCCACGCCCTTCTTCATTCCGAGACACCCGGTCCGATCCGCGAGACGATTTCGTCCCAGTACCCGGGCATCGAGGCCCACGGGTCCCGGTCCCCGGCCCCCTGCCGGTCCGTGAACCAGATGGTCCCGGCGCCCTGCCAGCGGGCGATCCGGACGGCCTCCTCCAGGTGCGTGCGCGGCACTCCGTGGACGAGGTGGCAGAACCGCTCCGCCGGGTACTCCGCGGTCCACTCCGCCACCTGGGACCAGCGGTAGTCGGCCCAGGCCCCGGAGAACGTGACCAGTTGGTCGGCGGCCTCCGCGTAGCCCTCGTACGGGTGGGTGCCGTGCCCGAGCACGATCCGTACGTCCTCGCCCAGCCCGCGCAGGGTGTCGGTCACCCGGCGCACCTCGGCCAGCTCCGCCCGGCCCGCCGGTGCGCCGGCCAGGTAGAAGCCGCCGACCCCGTACCAGTCCCGGAAGCGGTGGGCGTCGGAGACCAGCTCGCCGAAGGACCGCTCGCCGTCTCGCATGGCGAGATGGCCGAGCACGGTGCCGCCCGCGCCGCGCAGCTTCCGGGCGGCCTCCGTGCAGTGCGGGTCGGGCCGCCCTCCCGGGCCGTCCGTGACGTTGAGCACGGCCCAGTGCAGCGGGGTCCCGGGGCGGGTCAGCTCCGCCCACTCCACCGGTGCCAGCAGCGGGTGCGCGTACCCGGGGATGCCGAGGCCGAGCCGGCCGGCCTCGGTCGCGGCCGCCGCGGCGATCCCCGGCGGGGTGGTCAGATACGGCACGCCGCCTCCATCCAGATGTCCGCGAGGGACTCCTCCAGGTTGATCCGGGGCCGCCAGCCGAGCCGGTCGCGGGCGGTGCGCACGTCGGCCTGCTGCCAGGCACCGCAGCCGTCCGGGTAGGGGTACGGCGGCGGGGCCGCTGCGGCGAGCTGTTCGGGCGTCGCCTCGGAGCGCGGGGAGCCGATGGCGGCCAGGCCCGTCGGGCGGCCGGGGTGCCCGTGCGACTGCTGCGGTCCGCCGTGCGGTACGTCCAGCTCGTGCAGGGAGCCTCCGTACCCGGCGACCCGCGCCAGCACGGCCGCCGCGTCGCGCAGCCGGACCGCGCGCCCGGTGCCGATGTTGACGACCCCCTGGGCGGCCGACAGCGAGGCGGCGTGCACGGCCCGCGCCACGTCCCGTACGTCCACGAAGTCGCGCTGCACGCCGAGCCCGCTGAGCTTGAGCTCGCCGTCCCCGGACTGCATGGCGCGCCGCATGGCCTCGGCGAGCCGGCCGAGCGGGGAGCCGGCCGGGGTGCCGGGGCCGACGGGCGAGAAGACCCGTAGGACGACGGCGTCGAGTCCCGAGCCGAGCACCAGCTCGGTGGCGGCCAGTTTGCTGACCCCGTACGGTCCGCCGGGTCTCGGCACGGCGTCCTCGGCCGTGGACGATCCGGGCTGGCTGGGCCCGTACTCGGCGGCGCAGCCGAGCTGGACGAGCCGGGCTCCGCAGCCGCTGCGGCGCAGCGACTCGCAGATGGTGGCGACGGCGACGGTGTTGTGCCGGGTGAGCTCGCGGGCGCCACCGCGGGTGGCGCCCGCGCAGTTGATGACGACGCCCGGGTGGACGGCGTCGAGGAACCGGGTGAGCGCGCCGGGGCTCCCGGTGGCGAGGTCGAAGCGCACGTCGGCGTCGTCCCCTCGGCCGAGCGCGGTGAGCTGGACGGCGGGGTCGGCGAGGAGCCGGTCCGCGACATAGCGGCCGAGGTACCCGTTGGCTCCGATCAGCAGCACCCTCATCGCGCGGCCCCTTGGTTGGTTGGCTGGCCGGTCATGTCCTGTTTCTCCTTGCTGGATGGGTGGATAGGGGTACGCGGGCGCTTCGGCGTCGGCTCCGTAGGGCGGTCCTACGGCCGGGCCGCGTGTGCCGACGCCCGGGAGAGCGCGAGCACCGCGTGTACGAGGAGCCCTGCCGCGGCGGCGAGCGGACCCGCCGGGGTCGGGAGCAGGGCGAGGGCCAGTGCGGCGGAGACGGGCCCGCGGGAGGCGCCGTGCACGAGCAGCAGCCGGGTCAGGAACAGCAGCACCGCGAGCGGTACGGCCTCGGCGAGCGGTGCGCCGACGAGGGCGGCGGCCCCCGCGGCGGCCGCGGTGAACAGCAGGGCCACCCCGAGCAGCAGCGGCCGTACCCCGTCGGCGAAGTCCTCCAGGGCCCGGCTCCCGGCGAGCCTGCGCCGGGCGCGGGCCGCGAACACGGCGGCGGCCAGGTGCCCGGGGGCGACGGCCAGGGCGAGGGCGACGGCGAGCGGGACCCCGTGGCGGTGGCCGGCCCATCCGACGGCGGCCGCGGCGAGCAGGTACGGCAGCGCCGCGAGGCGCCCCCCGCCGGCCCCGCTCCGCCCGGGCCACACCAGGGCGGCGACGGTGACGAGCGCGGCGACGGCTCCGGCCCGGGGCACCCCGGCGGCGGCCGCGCCGAGCGCGAGGGCCCCGGGCAGCAGCGAGTAGCCGAAGCCCCGTACCGCGCGGGGCCCGGCGGCGGGACCGGCGGGCGCGGCGGGCGGTGCCTCGCCGCGCGGGGTCCGGGCGTACAGCTCCTCGGCGAGGGAGAAGACGTCCCGGTGCCGGAAGCGGGCGGCGGTGCGGTCGGTGATGCCGTGCGCCTCCAGTCCGGCGGCGACCTCCAGCGGGTCGACCGCCCGCTCGCACAGCTCCCGGTGCCGGTGGAGCAGCGCCTTGACGGGGTCCCCGCCGGCCCGGCGCCGCCTGGCGGTGTCGGTCTCGCCCGCGGTGGTCATACGGTCACCTCCGGAGCCGCGGCCCACGTCGGGCTGGTCCAGTGCCCCGGCACCCGCGCCTCGGCCGGCTGGGCGAAGGGGACCTCCCCGTCGGGCCGGGCCGATCCGCGGGCGAGGAGGTGGAGGTAGCTCTCCTGGAAGGCGTTCACGTTCTGCTCGACGGTGAAGAGCTCCTGGGCCCGAGCCCGGGCGGCCGCACCGAGCCGCTGCGCCCGCTCGGGGTCCCGCAGCAGGGCGAGGCAGGCGTCGGCGAGTGCCCGGGGGTTGCGCGGCGGGACCACGAGCCCGGTACCGCCGATCACCTCGCACACCGCGCCGACGTCCGTGGACACGGTGGCGCGGCCGCAGAACATCGCCTCGGCCAGGGTGATCGGGAAGCCCTCGATGACGGAGGACAGCACGACCACCCGGCCGGCGCCGTAGGCATCGGCGGGCGAGGGGGCCTCGGGTCCGCCGATCTCCTCGAAGGTGACGGGGTTCTCCCCGACGGTGCGGGCGTCGGCGGCCTCGTCGGGGAACAGCTGCGCGGCCAGCGAGCGGCAGTCGGCGGCGTAGTGCGGTGACTCGGCGCCCGGTGCCGCGGCCGCCGCGAAGATCCGCAGCCGGGCCCGGGGTTCGGCGCGGCGCACCTCGGCGAAGGCGTGCAGCAGGCCGATCAGGTCCTTGGCCGGCTCCATCCGGCCGACCCACACGAGCGTGTCCGGGTCCCCGCAGTCGGGGTCCTCCCCGACGGTGGCGAATCGGTCCGCCTCCATACCCGGGTAGACCGTCCGCAGCCGCTCCCGCGGCGCCCCGCACCGCTCCTGCCAGCGCCGGGAGTGGGCGTTGCCGGGGGTGAGGAGGTCGGCCCCGGCGTAGATCTCACCGGCCAGCCGGAGGTGGAAGGCGGCGAGCAGGGCGCGTACCGCGGGCCGCTCGCCGGGGCCGTCCGCCGCGAGGTGGTGCGCCAGGTACTGGGCCCGGACCTGGACCCCGTACTCGGTGACCAGCAGCGGCACCCCGAAGAAGCGTTTGGCCAGCAGTCCGGGGAGGGCCGCCACCCCGCCCGATGCGGCGTGGCACACGTCGGCCGCGCCCAGGGCCTGCTCCTGGTGCCAGTCGAGGGACAACGGCCGCAGCCTGCGCTCCAGTTCGTCCACGAAGGCCAGCAGGTCCGGCACCTGCGCCGGCTGTACGGAGCGGCTCGCGCCCGGGGCCCGGCAGGCGGACTCCACGGCGCGCACGGCCGTCTCGGAGCGCAGGGCCGCGTACAGCCCGCCCTGCTCGCCGGCGAGTTCGGCCAGACCGTACAGCCCGGCCGCGAAGGGCTCGGCCTCACCCGCGCAGATCCCCCGGACCAGGGCGGTGAAGCAGTCGGCGAAGCGCCGCCGCTCGCGCCGCGCGTAGCTGCGCCCGTCGTCGGCGGGGGCCCACAGGGGGGCGGTGCGGACCCGGGTCACGTGGTCCGGCAGCGGCACCCGGCCGCGCTCCTCCTGTTCGGCGCTGCGGCTCAGCGCGTAGAGCTCGAACTCGTGCTGCGGGAGCCCGCGCACGAGCCGGTCGCACCAGAGCCTCGCCTCTCCCGTCGCATACGGATAACCACCTTCCGTGAGCAGTCCGATCCGCACGAGTGGCACCCCCGATCTCCCGTTTGGGCGGTCGCCGTCGGTCCGGCGACCCGCCGCGGGAGAACTCAAGCGGATATGCCGAAGGCGCGACGGACGGTTGTCCGTCGCGCCACCGGAAGGGGTGAAGAGTCGTAACTTTCCCGTACGGTTCGCGTTCGAGCACGCTAGAAAGGGCGCGGCAGCGACGACAGGTTCCGGCACCCCGGTGCCGGGCTCCGGTCAACTACCGGGGAACACCCACGGGTTGGGCTTGCACTGGATTCCGCCGATGTCCAGGGACTTCGTCTGCTGCTGCATGATCGGCGCGAGCGCGCCGGGCGTCTGGCAGTTCACGTGGCCGTGCCCGAGCCGGTGCCCGACCTCGTGGTTGATGAGCATCTGGCGGTAGGCGAACATCTGGTCCGCGCCGTACGTCGCGGAGCCCTGAGCCCAGCGGTACGCGTTGATCATCACGCGGTCGGTGGACGCCGAGTCGCAGGAGACGTTGTCGACGGTGGTGTCCAGGCCGGACTTGGCACACCAGACGCCGGTGGTCCCGGGGCTGGCGAGCGTGATCACGAAGTCGGCCTCGCCGCCCGGCACCCGCTCGAAGGTCTTGGTGCCCCCGTGGCCCCAGCTGCGCGGGTCGTTGAGGGTGCGGTGGACGGCCTCGGCGAAGAGCTGCCCGTCCAGGCCGAGCCCCTGCTCCACATCGACGCGGTAGCGGATCAGCTTGCCCTTGCCGGGCGCCGGAGCCACCCCGGGCACGGTGTCGAAGGTGCCGGGGCCCTTCAGCTTCTCGTCGATCGGGAGCTGCTGCGCCATCCGCTGCTCGTACGTCGGCTCGGGCGCGGCCGGCGCCGCCGGGGCGGCGTTCGCACCCCCCGACGCGGCCGGCGTCGGGCGGCCGTCGGACCGGGAGGCGGCGGAATTGCCCTGGGCGGCGCGGACCCGGCCGTCGTCGGCGGCGCGCGCGTCGGCCTTGCCCGAGTCGCCGTCGGTGGCGACCTGGCCGGCCACGACGACGGCGAGCACGGTGGTGACGGCCGCGGCCGCCATGCCGGTGTACGTACGGACCTTGGCGCCGCGGCCGGAGCCGGGCCGCTGCGCGGCGGCGTCGTCGGCCGGCTTGCGGGGCGCGGGCACCCGCCGGTGCGAGCCGGTGGAGGTGAGGGGGTCGGACGCGGGCCGGGGCGCCGCCGGGGCGGGCCGCGGCGGATCCAGGGTGACCTGCGGGAAGCCGACCGCGGGGGTGCCGAAGGCCGGGGTGTCGCTGTCGCGCGGCACTCCGCGCCAGTCCCCGTACACCGCGCCGGACCCGGAGCCCGGACCGGCGCCCCAGGCGCCGCCGGGTTCGCGGTGCTGGGGGTGGCCGCCGCGCGCGCCGTACGCGACGCGCGCCGGGGGCACGTATCCCTGGTGGGTGACGGTGGGTTCGGGGTGCTGGCGCCCGCGGGGTTCCTCGTACGGGTGGACCGGGGCCTGCGCAGCCGCTGCGGGGGCGGGCGCCGCGGCAGGAGCGGGGTCCTTGCGACTATGTCGTCCCACGGTCGTCCTCAGCCCTTGCCGTTTTCGTCGTCGAGCAGTTCCCGGAAGGCGGCCGCGACCACCTCGGGGTACTCCATCATCGCCACGTGCCCGGCCTCGGGCAGGCACAGCAGCCGCGAACCCCGGAAGGCCGACGCGGCCTTGCGGGCCATGCGGTACGAGACCAGTTGGTCCCGGCCACCGTAGACCAAGAGCGTGGGGGCGAGAACCCGTTGGGCCTGGCGCCACAGCCCGTGCTGCCCGCCGAGGGTGTACGCGTCGACGATGCCGCGCGAGGAACGGGTCATCGCGTCCCAGAAGTACGGGAGGGCGAGCCTCCGCTCCATCTCCTCGACCGCGTACCGGAAGGCCTCCGGGGTCACCTGGGAGGGGTCCCCGTAGCAGAGGCCCATCACCCCGCGGGTGCGCTGCTCGGCGGTCAGGTCGCGGGTCAGGCGGCCGAAGAGCGCGGCCACCCCGGGCACCGCGAGCAGCGCGGTCGGCACGGCCGACTTCTGCACGCGCAGCTCGGGCAGGGCGGGCGAGATCAGCGTCAGGGTGCGCACGAGGTCGGGCCGGACGGCCGCGACGCGGGTGGAGACGGCCCCGCCGAGGGAGTTGCCGAACAGGTGCACGGGTCCGCGCTCGGCGGCGTCCAGGTGGCGGATGACGGCGCGGGCGAGCCCGGTGACGGAGTAGTCCCGGTCGGCGGGCGGCGGGGACCAGCCGAAGCCCGGCAGGTCCAGGGCCTCCCCGTCGACGGTGTCGGCGAGCCGCGCCATGAGTGCGGACCAGTTCTGCGAAGACCCGCCGAGCCCGTGTACGAATAGCGCCGGCGGAAGGCCGGTGCGCAGCGGCGGGCGCACGCGGACGGTCAGGTCGAGTCCGGGCAGCCGGTCGGTGCGCAGCTGCTCACCCTCGGCCATCCGAACGGCTCCCACCTGGGAGGACGGCTCGGCGGCGGACCGCACACCCGGCAGCTCGGTCGAAGACATGGGGGCAATGTTACGAGACGATCACGTCGGGGCTCTTGTGTTCGCCGTCACAGCCGCATCACGCAGGCATGCGGACCCGCGTAGCGGGGTATTCGCGATCCTCCTACGCTCGTAATGAGAGAAGAAGGGGAGCCCCATGACTGTCGACCCCGCAGAACCGGAAACCTTCCAGGAACAGCTCCGGGAGGCACCCGACGTCGAGGCACCCGAGGCGGATGCGGCCGAGCAGCGGACCGACCTGCAGCAGAGCGAGGACGACCCGGTCGCCGCACCGGAGCGGGGCGAGGCCGCGGACGGTGACGCCGCGGAGCAGGCCCGGGTGGTGCCCCTGGACGAGGACGACTACCGATGACCCGCGCCGACTACCCCCTGACCAGCAGGTCCGACCGGTCCGTACCGCGAGAAAACTCGGCTTGAACCCTCCAGATTCGGTTACCGAAAAGTACGATGGCGGCGCGGCGCAGAGCGCACTGTGTTCTTAGAGAAAGTGGGAGGCGGCGTGACAGCCATCGAGCAGACCGAGGCAGCGCGTCCGCGGGGCACGCGACTGCCGCGCCGAGCCCGGCGCAACCAGCTGCTGGGCGCGGCCCAGGAGGTCTTCGTCGCGCAGGGTTACCACGCCGCGGCGATGGACGACATCGCCGAGCGCGCCGGGGTCAGCAAGCCGGTTCTGTACCAGCACTTCCCGGGGAAGCTCGACCTCTACCTGGCGCTGCTGGACCAGCACTGCGAGGCCCTGCTGCTCGCCGTGCGCACCGCGCTCGCGTCGACGACCGACAACAAGCTGCGCGTGGCGGCGACCATGGACGCCTACTTCGCGTACGTGGAGGACGAGGGCGGCGCCTTCCGGCTGGTCTTCGAGTCCGACCTGACGAACGAGCCGGCCGTGCGCGAGCGCGTGGACCGCGTGTCCCTCCAGTGCGCCGAGGCCATCTCCGACGTCATCGCCGAGGACACCGGCCTGTCGAAGGACGAGTCGATGCTGCTGGCCGTGGGCCTGGGCGGCGTCTCGCAGGTCGTCGCCCGGTACTGGCTCTCCAGCGAGAGCCCGGTCGCCCGGGACACCGCGGTGGGGCTCCTGACCTCGCTGGCATGGCGCGGAATCGCCGGTTTCCCGCTGCACCCGACGGACGTCTGAGCCGCTGACCGGCCCTGACGGGCGCCTGTTCGCTGCGAGCGTGTCCGCCGTGCGGCGGACACGTCCTCTCTCCGGGCTAATGTGGACCGGGTAACGGCGCGGCTGATCGCGCGAACCGGACCGTCGGAGGGACAAGGCCGTGGAGGTCAAGATCGGCGTGCAGCACGCACCCCGGGAGATCGTTCTGGAGAGCGACCTGAGCGCCGAGGAGCTGGAGAGCATCGTCGCCGCCGCTCTGTCCGGCCAGTCGGCGCTGCTGAGCCTGACCGACGTCAAGGGCCGCAAGGTGCTGGTTCCGGCCGACCGCCTGTCGTACGTGGACCTGGGCGAGCCCAGCGCGCGCAAGGTCGGTTTCGGCGCTCTCTGAGCACTCGACCGGACTTCCGAGAAGTCGAAGAGAAGTCGAAGAGAACGGCCCGGTGGTTGATCCCACCGGGCCGTTTCTCGTTCCTCCGCTTCGGGTAGGACCGCAGTGACCCGGTTTGCCCCGACGTATGGGAGGAACCCCATGCTGCTGATCGAAGCGCTCGGCTCTGCTCTGGTGGGCCTGGCCCTGTCGGGAGCGGCCGTGCGAGTGGTCGGGCAGCGGCTGCCCTCCCCGCGGGTGGTGCTGGTCAGCGGGGTGCTGGGCGCGCTCTTCGGGGCCTATCTGACGCACACCGCGCTCGGCCCGGGGCACAACACCCTCTTCGCGACCTTCGGCGGCGGGCTGCTGGTGGCGGCGGTGGTCCTGTCGCTGCTGCTGCGCCCCGGGCGCCGCACCGGGAGGCCGTCCCCCCGGACTCCGTTTTCGGTCCCGACGAGGGGCTGAGTAGCCCCCTTCCGGACACACCTCGGCCCCGGCGCGGTCACTTCCGCGGCCGGGGCCGACGTACGGGCTCCAGGGCCCGAGGGCAGAGCTAGGCGGCCAGGCCCAGCGCGGCCATGCGCTTGGTGTGGGCCTTGGTGATGCGGGTGAACATCTCGCCGACGGCCGCGAGGTCGAAGCCCGCCGCCATTCCGTCGACGCCGCCGACCAGCATGGTCGAGAGCGCGTCGCGCTCGGCGACCACGCGCTGGGCCTGCGAGAGCGCCTCGCCCATCAGCCGGCGGGCCCACAGCGCGAGCCGGCCGCCGCAGCGCGGGTCGGCCTCGATGGCGGCGCGGACCTTCTCGACGGCGAAGCCGCCGTGGCCCGTGTCGTCCAGCACGCTCACGACGAGCGCGCGGGTGTCGGTGTCCAGGTGCGTGGCGACCTCGCGGTAGAAGTCGCTGGCGATCGAGTCGCCGACGTAGGCCTTGACCAGGCCCTCCAGCCAGTCGGACGGCGCGGTCTGGCGGTGGAAGTCGTCGACGCCCTTCGCGAAGGGCTGCATGGCGGCGGTGGGCTCGGCGTCGATCGCCGCGAGCCGGTCGCGCAGGCGCTCGAAGTGGTGGAACTCGGCGGAGGCCATCTTCGCGAGCTCGGCCTTGTCGTCGAGGGTGGGCGCGAGCTTCGCGTCCTCCGCGAGGCGCTCGAAGGCCGCGAGCTCTCCGTACGCCAGCGCGCCGAGCAGGTCCACCACGGCGGCCCGGTACTGGGGCGAGGCGGAGGCGGTGGCCCAGTCCTGGGCGGCGATACCGGCCGCCTCGACGGGGGAGCTGTCATCGGCGGGCGATGCGTTTTCTACGGTCGACATGCTCCGCACAATAGCCCGCCGAAAGGGACAGTGAACCACCTGGTCAGTCCACCTAAACGCGCCTACCTGGTGAATTCACCCGACACACCTGCGCGATTCCGGGGTACAGTGGTAATGCGCCTGCCGAATACTCGGCGGGCCATCCGAATGAGGATGCCCGGTCGGTGGCCCGATCGGCTCCAACCCGACCGCCCTCGGCGTGATGCGTACGTTCATGCGTACCGCCTCCCACGAGGGGCCCCCTCAGCGGCACAAGCGCTTGAGCGAAGGCTCGTGGTCCCGCGCAGCTTTGTCGGTACGTCGCAGTACTGCAAGCCAGGCACGGTACGACCCCCCTTTCGCCGCCTCGCGCCGCGTCTCACAGAAGAGGCAGCACCCTGACTACGTTCCGAGACCTCGGGATCTTTCCCGAGACGGCCGAAGCCCTCGAGGCCGTCGGCATTGTGTCCCCCTTCCCGATCCAGGAGATGACCCTCCCCGTCGCCCTTTCCGGCACGGACGTCATCGGCCAGGCGAAGACCGGAACCGGCAAGACGCTCGGTTTCGGCCTTCCGCTGCTGGAGCGGGTCGTCGTCCCCGCGGACGTCGAGGCCGGCCGGGCCAAGCCCGAGCAGCTGACCGACGCCCCGCAGGCCCTCGTGGTGGTTCCGACCCGCGAGCTGTGCACCCAGGTCACCAACGACCTCCTGACCGCGGGCAAGGTCCGCAACGTCCGCGTCCTCGCCATATACGGCGGCCGCGC
Organism: Streptomyces sp. NPDC037242; assembly: GCF_055604165.1. Lineage (NCBI taxonomy): Bacteria > Bacillati > Actinomycetota > Actinomycetes > Kitasatosporales > Streptomycetaceae > Streptomyces > Streptomyces sp. NPDC037242. Next base: position 234,063 of record NZ_JBVJUY010000002.1, on the reverse strand, counting down.
GTACGAGCCCCAGGTCGAGGCGCTCAAGAAGGGCGTCGACGTCATCGTCGGCACCCCGGGCCGCCTGCTCGACCTGGCCGGTCAGAAGAAGCTCGACCTCTCGCACGTCAAGGCGCTCGTCCTGGACGAGGCCGACGAGATGCTCGACCTGGGCTTCCTGCCCGACGTCGAGAAGATCATGAGCCACCTCCCGGCGAAGCGTCAGACGATGCTGTTCTCGGCGACCATGCCGGGCGCGGTCATCGGCCTGGCCCGCCGGTACATGACGCAGCCGACCCACATCCGCGCCGTCTCCGAGGACGGCGAGGGCGCGACGGTCGCCAACATCGCGCAGCACGTCTTCCGCGCGCACAACATGGACAAGCCGGAGCTCGTCTCCCGCATCCTGCAGGCCGAGGGCCGCGGGCTCGCCATGATCTTCTGCCGTACCAAGCGCACGGCGGCCGACATCGCCGAGCAGCTGGAGAAGCGCGGCTTCGCGTCCGGCGCCGTCCACGGCGACCTGGGCCAGGGCGCCCGCGAGCAGGCGCTGCGCGCCTTCCGCAACGGCAAGGTCGACGTGCTGGTCTGCACCGACGTCGCCGCGCGCGGTATCGATGTCGAGGGTGTGACCCACGTCATCAACTACCAGACGCCCGAGGACGAGAAGACCTTCCTGCACCGCGTGGGCCGTACCGGCCGCGCGGGCAACAAGGGCACGGCCGTCACCCTGGTCGACTGGGACGACATCCCGCGCTGGCAGCTGATCAACAAGGCGCTGGAGCTCGACTTCCACGAGCCCGAGGAGACGTACTCCACGTCCCCGCACCTGTTCGAGCAGCTGAACATCCCGGCCGGCACCAAGGGCATCCTGCCGCGCGCCGAGCGCACGCGGGCCGGCCTGAAGGCCGAGGAGCTGGAGGACCTGGGCGAGACCGGCGGCCGCGGTGGCCGTGGCGGTCGCGGCCCGGCCGCCGCTGCCCCGGTGGTCGAGGAGCGTCCGGCCCGTACCCGTACGCCGCGCCAGCGCCGCCGTACGCGCGGCGGTTCGGAGCTGGGCTCCGAGGCCGCGCTCGCGCCGGTGACCCCGGTGGCGGAGGCCGTCGAGGCCCCGGCCGCCGACGAGCCGCGCAAGCCGCGCCGTCGCCGGACCCGCGCGGCCGCCGGTGCCGCGGCCGCCGCCGCCGTGGCCGAGGCCGCCGTGGTCGAGGCCGCCGTGGTCGAGGCTCCGGTCGCCGTCGCTGTCGCCGCCCCGGTCGCGGTCGTCGAGGAGGCTCCGGCCAAGCCGAAGCGGACCCGTACCCGCAAGGCCGTCGCCGCCGTCGCCGAGGCCCCCGTGGCGCCGGCCCCGGTCGCCGAGGCCGAGGAGGCCCCGCTCAGGCCGCGGCGTCCGCGGATCCGCAAGGTCGCCGAGACCGCCCCGGAGCCGGACTTCCAGATGGCCCCGCCCGTGGAGCCGGTCAAGGCCCGCCGGGCCGCCCGGCCCCGCAAGGCCGCCGAGGCGGCTCCGGCCGCCGCGTCCGCCCCGGTCGCCGAGGAGGCTCCGGCCAAGCCGAAGCGCACCCGTACCCGCAAGGCCGCGGCGGCGCCCGAGGCGTAACCGCCCGAGCACGTCCCGATGGCCCGGCTCCCCGTCCAGGGGGCCGGGCCGTCGGCGTTCCCGGACACCCCGACCGGCCAGTAACGTGAGCGCCATGAGCAAGCCGCCGCGCCTCACCCTGCCGCCCGACGCCCGCACGTACCGCCTGGGCACGGCCCGCGGCGAGTTCGCCGTACAGGAGGCCGGTGAGCCGGTGCGCGGCACCGCTCTGCTGGTCCCCGGGTACACCGGCAGCAAGGAGGACTTCATCGGCCTCCTGGAGCCGCTGGCGGCCGCCGGGTACCGGGTGGTCGCCGTCGACGGGCGCGGGCAGTTCGAGACCCCCGGCGCGCGTACGGAGGCCCCGTACGCGCTGGAGGAGCTGGCGCGTGACGTCCTGGCCCAGGCGGCCGCGCTGGGCAGCGGTCCGCTCCACCTGCTGGGGCATTCGCTCGGCGGGCTGATCGTGCGGGCCGCCGTGGTGCGCGAGCCGGGACCGTTCGCGAGCCTCACGCTGATGAGCACCGGCCCCGGCGCCGTCTGCGAGGAGCAGCAGGCCCGTACGAAGCTGCTGGTCGCCGCGCTGGAGGCGATGCGCGACGACATGCCGGGCATCTGGGCCGCCATGCGCGCCCAGGACCCGCGCGACGCGCCGCCCGAGTCGCCCGAGCTCATGGACTTCCTGCGCAGGCGCTGGCTGGGCACCGTGCCAGAGCAGCTGATCGCCACCGGGCGGTTGCTGATCGGCGAGCCCGACCGGATCGACGACCTGGTGCTCGCGGCGCCCGGACTGGCGAAGCTGGTGCTGTCCGGGGTCTCGGACCCGGTGTGGCCGGTCTCGGTGATGGACTCCATGGCCGAGCGGCTCGGCGCGGAGCGGGTGGTCGTCCCGGGTACGGAGCACTCCCCCAACGCCGAGGATCCGGCGGCCACGGCCGCTGCGCTGGCGGCGTTCTGGGACTCCTGTACCCGGTAGTAGTTAGCCAGTGAAAAAATTTCCTTAGCGTAGGGAATGTTTGCGGCTTACACTTCGTTAACCCTGTGCAAGGAGAACACTGACGAAGGGAGAAGCCCCGTGCGCTTCGAGATTCTGCGCCTGGACGACGTCGACGGATCCGCCGTGGACAGCACCGTCGTGGACGCGGCCTCCGTCAACCGGATCGTGCAGCAGGCCGCAGCCGTCGGCCAGCGCATTCTGATCCGACCGGCCGAGAGTGCGTCCTCCTGACGCTTGGCACACGACGACGAACGCCCCCGCACCGATCCGGTGCGGGGGCGTTCGCATGCGTGGCGCACTGCGCTGTGCGCCGTGCGCACTAGGACGTGCGGATGACCTGGAGCACGCCGTTGATGATCTGCTGGACGGCGATGGCGGAGAGCATCATGCCGGCCAGCCGGGTCACGAGGACGACGCCACCGTCCTTGATGACGCGGATGATGACGAGCGAGTACCGCATGACCACCCACAGCACCACGTGCATGGCGACGATCGCGGTCCACACGGAGACCTGGCCGCTGAACCCCTCGGCCTTCTGCACCGCCAGGATGACCGACACGATCGCGCCGGGCCCGGCCAGCAGGGGCATGCCGAGCGGGACGAGGGCGACGTTGACGTCCTTGGTCTGCTTCGGCTCGTCGGTCTTGCCGGTGAGCAGGTCGAGCGCGATGAGCAGGAGCAGCAGACCACCGGCGATCATCAGGGCCGGGACGGAGACGTGCAGGTAGTTCAGGATCTGCTGGCCGCAGAGGCCGAAGACCGCGATGACCCCGAAGGCCACGCAGACGGCCTGCCAGGCCATGCGGCGCTGCACCTTGGCCGGACGGCCCGAGGTCAGGGCGAGGAAGATGGGCGTGATCCCCGGGGGGTCCATAATCACAAAAAGCGTGAGAAATAGGGATCCGAAGACGGCGAAATCGAACACAGTGATGCCTTGCAGGAGAGGGGTGTTACGAAGAAAAGGGCGGGTGGGGGCGGCGGCGCTCGCTCAGGCGCCGGTACGTCCGCCCGCGCCGGGAACGGGGAAGGCCCCGGTGGCCCGGCGCGTGATCTCGCCGTAGATCTCGGGGTCGGTCGTGTACTCCCCGAGACGGCAGGACTTGCGGCTGCCGTGGTAGTCGCTGGACCCGGTGGTCAGCAGCCCGACCTCGGCGGCCAGGGCGCGCAGCCGGGCGCGGGTGGCGGCGTCGTGGTCCATGTGGTCGACCTCGATGCCGTCGAGACCGGCCGCGGCGAGGGCGGCTATCGCGTCCTCGGGGACGCACTGGCCGCGCTTGACGGCGGCCGGGTGCGCGAAGACGGTGACACCGCCGGCCGCCTTGACCAGGCGGATGGCGTCGAAGGGGTCGAGTTCGTGCTTCTCCGCGTAGGCACGGCCGCCGTCGGCGAGCCAGTCGGGAGTGAAGGCGTCCGAGACGGTGGGGACGACCCCGAGCTCCACGAGCGCGGTGGCGATGTGCGGGCGGCCCACGGAGCCCTCACCGGCGATCCGGGCCACCTGCTCCCAGGTGATGCCGACGCCCAGCGCCTGGAGCTTGCCGACCATGGCCTGCGCGCGGGGCGTGCGGTCGTCCCGTACGAGCTCCCGCTCGGCCGCGAACTCGGGCTCCTCGGGGTCGAAGAGGTACGCGAGCATGTGCAGCCCGACCCCGTCGAGCCGGCAGGAGAGCTCCGCGCCGGTCACCAGCGTCAGCCCGGCGGGCACCGCGGCGATGGCCTCGGCGTACCCGCGCACGGTGTCGTGGTCGGTCAGCGCGACGACGTCCAGCCCGGCCCCCGCGGCGTTGCGCACCAGCTCGGCGGGGGTGTCGGTCCCGTCGGAAGCCGTGGAGTGGGCGTGCAGGTCGATGCGCACAGCCGAGCTCCAGGGTGTTTCGGTCGAACGGGGGGACGCTCCAGGATAACCGGGCCCAAGGTCCTCAAGGTCCCCGCGCCCCGGTGAGCCTTGCCGGTCACGGCACTAGGTCGTGTCGTCAAAGTCCCGTCTGGCCGGCGGGGCCTGCCCCGCCCTTCGGGCGGCCGACGCCACTCCCTAGGCCGGGCCCAGCACCCGCGGGCTCAGCGCCCCGCACGGAAGGAGCTCGACCTCGGCTCCCGCGTCACGCAGGTCGGTGAGGACGAGCTCGTCGTACATGAGCAGGCCGGACTGCTCCGGCCAGAGGATGGCCCAGAGCCATAGTCCGCGCGCCTCGCCCGCGAAGACGGCCCGGTCGTCGGGGGCCCCCTTGACGTGCCACAGCGGTGTCGGCCGGCCCGCCGCGACCACCTTGGCGTGCGGCGGCGACGATACGTCCATGTACGTGCCGGGGTCCGGGCCGTCGATGCCCGCGTACCGCGCGCCGAGGCCCACGCCCAGCTCCTCCGCGATCAGCAGCAGCTCGCCGATGCCGCCCAGCGGCCCGGGTCCGGAGCAGGCCACGGCCGTGGCCCGGCCCCCGCTGCGGTCGTCACCGGCCGACGCGACCCCGGTGAACAGCCACCCGACCGGCAGTGGCCACGGCATCCAGACCGGCACCTGGGCCCGGTGCACCACCACGCCCAGGCCTTCGACGCTCGGTGGGATGACGGGTTGCAAGGGGTGCACGGAACCGTGCACCGCGCACTGCCAGGAGTCGGCGAAGAGCCCGGGCGCCCTGACCCGGCCACCGCACTTCGGGCAACTTGGTTCGCCCCTCATAAGAAGCCACGTTCCTCCCCGCCCGGCGCCCCGTCAAGACGCGATCACCCGTCCGGGGGCCGGACACCGCTCAGTCCAGAGCGACCGCGCTGCGCAGAGGGTCCCGCAGATCCGTGCCGCGCGCGAGCCAGCGCTCCTGGAGGGCGGCCGCGCCGTGCACGCGCTTCCACGCCGCCTCGTTGGCCGTCATCGGGAGCAGGGGCAGGAAGCGCACCGGGTCCATCGGGTCGTCCAGCTCCAGGTCCTCCACCAGCCCGCCCGGCTCCGCCACGAGCACCGAGCTGAACGGCGCCCCCTCCCACAGCGGTTCGCCCACGTCGAGCGAGGCTCCCGGGGCCACGATCAGCCCCTCGACCATCGGCGAGGCCGCCAGGACCGCGAGCGGCCGCAGCAGCTTGTCGGTGGCCGCCAGCCCCGCCCGTACGGTCAGCACGAGCTCGGCGCGCGGTCCGCGCACCGGGTCGGCGACCACGGCCGTCGGGTCGGTCATCGGGTGCGCGGACATGCCGAGCGTCGCGTACCGCACGAGGTCGCCCTCCGCGAAGCGGAGGACTTCGATGCGGTCGGTGCCCAGGAAGGTGACGGCGGCGCGGGCGTCGGGTTCGCCGAACGCGGTGCGCAGCCGGGCCTCGACGAGAGCCAGAATTTCTGCCATGGAGCGAGCATAGAACTCGTATCAGCCGGGTAAAGCGCGGGTCTTGACCATCCGTCGGCTGTTAGTGTTGACAGCTGGCCGGGGCCGCACGCAGCGGGGCCCGCGGCAACAGGACGTCCTCCACGGGGGACCGGCCGGAGGAGGTGGGGCTGCGGTGGATCGAAGTCGATCGTGCAGTACCAATCGCTCTTCCACTTCCCTGTCGGGCGATTCGCGCCCCCTGTGATCTTCTGATCAGTAGAAGAGCGACGGCAGAACTTTGTCCTCCCGTCCTGCTTCCCTCCGGCTGCCCAGGCCTGCCCGCCGACAGCCCAGGAGGGTCTCCCACCCGTACGGTCCGCAGCCGTGCGTGCGAAGGAGCCTGCCATGTCGATGCTGCCCTACCTCCGTGCCGCCGTCCGCCCGGCGCTGCGCAGGTCCACCCCCGTACAGCCCGGCTACGACACCACCCGCGACCCGTCGGTCAGCAGTGCCGTGGTCGACTGCGCCGTGTACCGCGACGGCCGGCGCGACGCGCGGGAGCCGGGCGCGGCCTGCCTGACGCCCCGTGAGGCGATGCGCCGGGTACGCGAGTACGGCGGCTTCGCGTGGATCGGCCTGCACGAGCCGACCGAGGCCGAGTTCGCCGGGATCGCCGCCACCTTCGGGCTGCACCCGCTCGCCGTCGAGGACGCGGTGCACGCGCACCAGCGACCGAAGCTGGAGCGCTACGACGAGACGCTGTTCACCGTCTTCAAGACGATCCACTACGTCGAGCACGCCGAACTGACCTCCACCAGCGAGGTGGTGGAGACCGGCGAGGTGATGTGCTTCACGGGCCCCGACTTCGTCATCACCGTCCGGCACGGTGGCCAGGGCTCCCTCAAGAGCCTGCGCCACCGCCTCCAGGACGACCCCGAACTGCTCTCGCGGGGCCCCTCGGCCGTACTGCACTCCATCGCCGACCACGTCGTCGACGGGTACATCGCGGTGGCCGCGGCCGTGCAGGACGACATCGACGAGGTGGAGAGCGAGGTCTTCGCCGCTCCCGCCAAGGGCGCCGCGCGCGGCGGCGACGCGGGGCGCATCTACCAGCTCAAGCGCGAGGTGCTGGAGTTCAAGCGGGCCGTCGCCCCGCTGCTGCGGCCGATGGAACTGCTCAGCGAGCGGCCGATGCGGCTGGTGGACCCGGCCATCCAGAAGTACTTCCGCGACGTCGCCGACCACCTGGCGCGGGTGCACGAGCAGGTCGTCGGCTTCGACGAGCTGCTGAACTCGATCCTCCAGGCCAACCTGGCGCAGGCGACGGTCGCGCAGAACGAGGACATGCGCAAGATCACCTCCTGGGCGGCGATCATCGCCGTGCCCACGATGATCTGCGGCGTGTACGGGATGAACTTCGAGCACATGCCGGAGCTCCAATGGCGGTACGGCTATCCGATGGTGATGGCCTCGATCGTCGGCATCTGCTTCACCATCCACCGCACCCTGCGGCGCCACGGCTGGCTGTAGGGACTCCAGGGGGACCCCCTACCCTGTGCGCATGACTCTCAGCGCGCTCGACCTCGCCCTCGTCGAGGAGGCCACCAAGAAGTCCGGTCTCATCTGGGTCCGCGGCAGCGGGGCCGACCGTGCCCTGTGGCACGCCTGGGTGGACGGCGCGGCCCACGTGCTGGGCGACGGCCCCGGCGAGCAGCCGTTCCCGGACCTCGCGGACGGGGCGCCCGCCGAGGTGACCGTGCGCAGCAAGGACAAGGGCGGGCGGCTCGTCGCCTGGACCGCGACCGTACGCCAGCTCGTGCCCGGCGGTGAGCAGTGGGAGGCCGCGGTCGCCGAGCTCAAGGGCAAGCGGCTGAACGCGCCCGACTCGGACGAGATGACCGCGCGCTGGGCGCGGGAGTGCCGGCTGCTGCGCCTGGAGCCGGAGTCGGTGCGCACGCAGCTGCCGGGCGGGTCGCTGGCCGCGGCCCCGCTGGCCTCCCCGGCGACGACCCGCAAGCCGGTACCGGCGGGCCTGCCGAAGCTGCTGCTGAAGCGCAAGAAGGCGGCCCGCTAGGGGGTGTCCGGCGGGGACCGCCCCGCCGCGGTCGCCGCCCGCTCCCGTTACCGCTTGGCGGGGGAGGCTCCCTGGCCGCCGGAGGTCTTGGGGGTGGCGGAGGGCTTGGTCGCGCCTTCCTGGTCCTGCTGCTCCTTGGTGGTCGGCAGCTGGGAGCCGTAGTCCACCGTCTGGTCCTGTGCGGGCGGGGCGAGCGGGAAGGCCTTGCCCCACTCGGCGAGGACCACGCGGCCGGCGCCGCCCGCGCGTTCCATGAGGAGCGGATAGGGGGTGCCCTCCAGGGAGACCGAGAGCTTGCCGCCCTTGCCCTCGTCGGCGGTGACCTGGACCGCGCGGGTGGGCCCGACCTTGGTGTAGTCGCCCTTGGCGAGCTTCCCGTCGAGTCCGAGGAGCCCGTCCAGCAGGACGTCCATGTCGGTGAAGCCGCGGAACTGCTTGTAGGAGGGGTCGCCCTCGGGCACCTTCACGTACTTGTCGCCGAGCTTGCCCGCGGCCTCGGACTGGCCCCAGAACGCGGCGCTCGCCTTGAGGTAGAGCTGCTCCCCCACCCGCAGCAGCTGGAAGGTGTCGTCCTGCGACTTCACCTCGCCGGAGCCGCCGTCGGACTTCAGCCGCATGTCGAGGGTGAAGGACTTGCCGCCGCTGACGAGCGTGCCGGACAGGTGCACCGAGTCGGCCCCGGTGGCCGCTTCCTTGGCCTTGTCCTCGATCTGCTCGGCGGAGAGTTTGCCGATCCCGTTCGTGCCCTCGTCGGGGTCCGCCCCGCAGCCCGTGCCGGCGACGGCCAGGCCCGCGCACAGGGCGCCCACGAAGGCGGCCCTGCGCAGCCGGGCGGCAGGGAAGTAGGCGGTCACGGGCGGGTGCCTCTCGTCGGTCGTCTGCGGGCAGCAGGCAGCGTACCCGCACGTACGGGGGCGGCCGCGCCCGCGTGGGGACACCTGAGCGGACCGCCCCACCAGCGCACCCTCGTGCGCCAAGGGCTAGCCTGAGGGGCGGCACGACTGTTGATTGACGCTCTAGGAGGCGCTCGGATGGCTGCAGGCGCCCCGCGGATCTTCGTCTCGCATCTGTCGGGTGTGCCCGTGTTCGACCCCAATGGCGACCAGGTCGGCCGCGTCCGCGACCTCGTGGCGATGCTCCGGGTCGGCGGCCGCCCGCCGCGGCTGCTGGGCCTGGTGGTCGAGGTCGTCAGCCGCCGCCGCATCTTCCTGCCGATGACCCGGGTGACGGGCGTCGAGTCCGGCCAGGTCATCACCACCGGCGTGGTCAACATGCGCCGCTTCGAGCAGCGGCCCACCGAGCGGCTGATCCTCGGCGAACTGCTGGACCGCCGGGTGCGGCTGGTCGCGGACGACGAGGAGGTCACCGTCCTGGACGTGGCCATCCAGCAGTTGCCGGCCCGCCGGGACTGGGAGATCGACCGGATCTTCGTACGCAAGGGCAAGTCGGGGGCGCTGCGCCGACGGGGCGAGACGCTGACGGTGGAGTGGTCGGCGGTGACGGGCTTCTCCCTGGAGGAGCACGGGCAGGGCGCCGAGAACCTGGTGGCCACCTTCGAGCAGATGCGCCCGGCCGACGTGGCGAACGTACTGCACCACCTGACGCCCAAGCGGCGCGCCGAGGTGGCCAACGCCCTCGACGACGACCGGCTCGCGGACGTCATGGAGGAGCTCCCCGAGGACGAGCAGGTGGAGATCCTCGGCAAGCTGAAGGAGGAGCGCGCCGCCGACGTCCTGGAGGCGATGGACCCGGACGACGCGGCCGACCTGCTCTCGGAGCTGCCGGAGGACGACAAGGAGCGGCTGCTGACGCTGATGCGGCCGGACGACGCGGCCGACGTGCGCCGCCTGCTGTCGTACGAGGAGCGGACGGCGGGCGGTCTGATGACCACCGAGCCGATCGTGCTGCGGCCCGACGCGACCGTCGCGGACGCGCTGGCCCGCGTACGGCAGTCGGACCTGTCGCCGGCGCTGGCCGCGCAGGTGTACGTGTGCCGGCCGCCGGACGAGACGCCGACGGGCAAGTACCTGGGCACGGTGCACTTCCAGCGGCTGCTGCGCGACCCGCCGTTCACCCTGGTCAGCTCGATCGTGGACACGGACCTGCCGCCGCTGCGGCCGGACGCCTCGCTCCCGGTGGTGACCAGCTACCTCGCCGCGTACAACATGGTCGCGGTGCCCGTGGTCGACGAGAGCGGCTCCCTGCTGGGCGCGGTCACCGTCGACGACGTGCTGGACCACCTGCTGCCGGACGACTGGCGGGAGACGGACTTCCATTCCGAGGAGGCCGTGCGTGGCCACTGAACGGGGGCGCGGCGACCAGTCGCGCGAACGGCGCCGGGAGCAGATCCGGGAGCGGCGCGAGCAGGCGCGGGCGCAGGCGCGCGAGGCCGGGCTGGCGGAGGCGGCCGCGGAGCGGGCGGAACGTTCCTCCTTCGAGCGCAGCGAGCGGGCGAAGGCCGGCCTGTCCACCGGGTCGAGCGCGCTGACGCGCTCGCGGGTCCGCCTCGACCAGCCGCGCCCGGCGCGCCGGCGGCTGCTGCCCGAGTACGACCCGGAGGCGTTCGGACGGCTGTCGGAGCGGGTGGCGCGGTTCCTCGGCACGGGGCGCTTCATCGTATGGATGACGGTCGTCATCATCGTCTGGGTGCTGTGGAACATCTTCGCGCCGGAGCACCTGCGCTTCGACCAGTACCCGTTCATCTTCCTGACGCTGATGCTCTCGCTCCAGGCCTCCTACGCCGCTCCGCTGATCCTGCTCGCGCAGAACCGGCAGGACGACCGCGACCGGGTCAACCTGGAGCAGGACCGCAAGCAGAACGAGCGCTCCCTCGCCGACACCGAGTACCTGACGCGGGAGATCGCGGCCCTGCGGATGGGCCTGGGCGAGGTCGCCACGCGCGACTGGATCAGGTCGGAGTTCCAGGACCTGATCAAGGAGATGGACGAGCGTCGTCTATTCCCGCTCGAGAGTGACGAAGGCGACCGCTAGCGGCCTTACCTGCGGCACGCTACCGAGCCGTACCATCGGGGCATGGCTATCGACACAAGCTCCGCCGACGCCGCCGCCGTGCCCGAGCAGGACGCGATCCTGGACGCGCTCGCGACGGTGAACGACCCCGAGATCCACCGGCCCATCACCGAGCTCGGCATGGTCAAATCGGTCGAGATCGGCGACAGCGGCTCGGTCGCCGTCACCGTCTTCCTGACGGTGTCGGGCTGTCCCATGCGCGAGACCATCACCAAGAACGTCACCGAGGCCGTCGAGCGCGTCGCCGGTGTCACCTCGGTCTCCGTCACCCTCGACGTGATGAGCGACGAGCAGCGCAAGGACCTGGCGGCGACCCTGCGCGGCGGCACCGCCGAGCGCGAGGTCCCCTTCGCCAAGCCGGGCTCGCTGACCCGCGTCTACGCGGTCGCGTCCGGCAAGGGCGGTGTCGGCAAGTCCTCCGTCACCGTCAACCTGGCGGCGGCGATGGCCGCCGACGGCCTGAAGGTCGGCGTCGTGGACGCGGACATCTACGGCCACAGCGTGCCGCGCATGCTGGGCGTCGAGGGCCGCCCGACGCAGGTCGAGAACATGATCATGCCGCCGTCCTCGCACGGCGTGAAGGTCATCTCCATCGGCATGTTCACCCCGGGCAACGCGCCGGTGGTGTGGCGCGGACCGATGCTGCACCGCGCGCTCCAGCAGTTCCTCGCCGATGTCTTCTGGGGCGACCTGGACGTGCTGCTGCTGGACCTCCCGCCGGGCACCGGCGACATCGCGATCTCCGTGGCCCAGCTGGTGCCCAATGCCGAGATCCTCGTCGTGACCACCCCGCAGCAGGCCGCGGCCGAGGTCGCGGAGCGGGCCGGCTCGATCGCCGTGCAGACGCACCAGAAGATCGTCGGCGTGGTCGAGAACATGTCGGGGCTGCCCTGCCCGCACTGCGACGAGATGGTCGACGTGTTCGGCTCCGGCGGTGGCCAGAAGGTCGCCGACGGCCTGACCAAGACGGTCGGCGCGACGGTGCCCGTGCTGGGCTCGATCCCGATCGACGTCCGGCTGCGCGAGGGCGGCGACGACGGCAAGCCGGTCGTCCTGTCCGACCCCGACTCCCCGGCCGGCGCCGCGCTGCGCGCCATCGCGGGCAAGCTCGGCGGCCGCGCACGCGGCCTGGCGGGCATGTCGCTCGGCATCACGCCGCGCAACAAGTTCTGAGGCAGTAGCCAGCGCGAAGGGCCCCGCCGACGTATCGGCGGGGCCCTTCGCGCTGCTGCTCACGCGCGGCTCGTCACTCGTACGGGGTCAGGTCCCCGATGACCGAGAAGCCGAGCCCGTACGCGCTCATGCCCCGCCCGTACGCGCCCAGGTGGACCCCGCCCCGGGTGGACCCGGCGAGGACCCAGCCGAACTCGGACTCGCGGTAGTGGAACGGCGTCGGCTCACCGTCGACCGGCAGTGACAGCGTCGACCAGTCCTCGCCGTCGAGCGCGTCGGCGAGCTCCCAGGCGGCCTCGGTCTGCTGGTCGAGCCAGTCGTCGCGCAGGGTGTGGTCCATCTGCCCGGGCCAGCTGTAGGCCAGCAGCCCCGAGCCGGCCAGCCAGGCGGCCGAGGAGACCGACGTGGCCTCCAGGACGCCCGTACCGTCCCCGCTGCGGCGCAGCGGGTTGCTCGCCACCGTGACGACCACCGCGAAGCGCTCCTTCTCGCCCGTGGCGATCTCGCCGCGCGCGGAGGGCTCGTCCCCGTGGCCGGTGGAGCCGTGCTCCACGGTGCCGTCCGCGCCGGTGCCGACCTGCATGAGCCAACGGGGGCCGGTGAAGGCCCCGTCCAGCCCGTACCAGGGGAAATCGGCCCGCAGGTACCCCTCGACCGCCCGGCGGGCCGCCGGGACGGGCGCGGCGGCCTCCTGGGGCTGCGGGGGTGCCGGTTCTGCCGGCGGGGGTGCGGCGGCGGGTGCCGGGGCTTCGGGGGCTTGCGCCCCTACCCGGCTACTGCTCGTCGTCTCCATCTGAGCGGCCTCTCGTTCCGTGGGGTCCGGAGCGGCCCTCCCCCTCGCTGCGCTGGGGGGACCCCCTCCCTCGGGCGTCCTGCGTCCGGACAGATGGAGGATAGCCATCCGACCCCGGATCCCCGGGCAGGCTGGAACTCAGGTGGCGTCGGCGTCGAAGGGAGAGCGCTGGTCAGAGGCCGGAGCGGCGGGCTTCTTCAGCAGGTCCTGGCCGGTACCGGCGGGCGTGGCGGACGCGGGGGCGGCCGGCGCGGCGTCGCTCTCCCGGCCGTTGACGGCGTCGGTGACGTCGTTCAGCTCCTTGCGGAGATCGAAGCTGTTGCGGATCTCCTTGACGTCCTCGTTCTCCGACAGCTGCTTACGGATGAAGGTCTTCGGGTTCAGGTCCTCGAACTCGAAGTCCTTGAACTCGGGGCCCAGTTCGGAGCGGATGTCCTGCTTGGCGCTGTCCGAGAACGCACGGACCTTCCGGATGAAGCCCGTGACGTCCTGGATGACCTTGGGCAGCTTGTCCGGGCCGAAGATGAGAATGGCGAGCACCACGATCGTGACCAGCTCGAGTGCGCCTATGTCGTTGAACACCTTGCCGCTCCTCGGCTCTCTTCACTTCAGGCCCGACCCACGGTACCCGGGGTTGTCCGCAGGCCAATACACCAGTACCGGCTCAATGGCGGCTCAGCTCTGCTTTCACCTGCTCGTCATGATCCGTTCGCCGAACCGAGGACCAGGTCCAGGGTGCGCTCCCGGCCGTCCCGGAGCACGGTGAGGCGCAGCGGGTCGCCCGGCCGGTGGGCCCTGATCTTGATGATCAGCTCGTCGCCGCCGTGCACCCGCTGCCCGTCGACCTTGGTGATCACGTCGCCCGGCTGGATGCCCGCCCTGGCGCCCGGCCCGTCGGGGGTGACGGCCGGCTTGCCGCCCTCGCCCTTCTCCTCGACGCGGGCCCCGTCGCCTTCGTAGCGCATGTCGAGCGTGACGCCGATGACGGGGTGCGTGGCGCGACCGGTGCGGATGAGCTCCTCGGCCACGCGCTTGCCCTGGTTGACCGGGATGGCGAAGCCGAGGCCGATGCTGCCGCTCTGGCGGGCCCCGTCGCCGCTGTCGCCGCCCTTGTCGGCGCCGCGGATGGCGCTGTTGATGCCGATCACCCGGGCGGCGGAGTCGAGGAGGGGACCGCCGGAGTTGCCGGGGTTGATGGGGGCGTCCGTCTGCAGGGCGTCGACGTAGCTGATGTCGCTTCCGTCGCCCTTGTCGCCGCCGGCCGTGATCGGGCGGCCGGTGGCGCTGATGATGCCGGCGGTGACGGTGTTGGAGAGGTCGAACGGGGCGCCGATCGCCACGACCGGGTCGCCGACCTTGACGTTCTCGGAGTTGCCGAGGCTCAGGGGCTGCAAGCCCCGTACGCCGCTCACCTTGACCACGGCGAGGTCGTAGCCGGTGTCGCTGCCCACCAGCTCGGCCGTGACGCTGTCGCCGGTGCTGAAGGTGACGGCTATCTGCTTGGCGCCGGCGACGACGTGGTTGTTGGTGAGGATGTGCCCCTGCTGGTCGAGTACGAAGCCGGTGCCCGTGCCGCTGCTCTCCCCGCCGTTGACGTGCAGGGTGACCACGCCGGGGAGGGCGGTGGCGGCGATCCCGGCCACGCTCTCGGGGGCCCGGCCCTTGTCGGCGACGGCGGCGGCCTGCGGGAGCTCCAGGCGGGTGTTGGCCTCCCGCTCGGCGAGGACCCCGGCGTATCCGCCGATGCCGCCGGCGAGGAGGGCCGTACCGAGGGCGAGGGCCAGGACCTGCCAGAGGCGGAAGCCGCGGTGCGGCCGGCCGGTGTCCACCACCTGGAGCGGCCGGTCGGCCCAGGGGTCGTAGCGCGGCGCGGTCCGCGGGGCGGGGAGGTCAGGCGACAGCGGCTGGTCCCGGTCCGGTTCGGGCGCCCGGGCCGCGTCCACGGGCTCGTCGGGGCGGCTCCACCACCGAGGGCCCGGAGCCTGCGCCGGAGCCGGATCGGTCTGCTGACTGTCGGACATGGCCGCTCCCCGCGTGCGTATCGCTTCTGCCCGCCGATTCAATCAGGTCCCGCACCACCGTCGCCCGGAGCCTTGGGGTCCGGGCCACGAGGGGGCGGCGGCGGGCGGCGGGCGGCGCCGCGGGAGTCAGCGCGAGAGGGACACCGGACGGGCCGACGTGGACGGAGACGGCTGTACCGGCGGGAGCGCCTCCGCGGAGCGTACGAGGGTCGGCACGCCCCCGGGGCTCGGCAGCCGGTCCCGGGCCACGGCATCGGTCACCGGCACCGACAGCGGCACCGCGGGACCGGGCCGCGAGGCCGGGGCCTCTCCCCGCACGTTCGGGTCGAGCGTGTCGGGCGGCAGCGAGCCGCCCAGGGCGATGGCGGCCAGCGACACGGCCCCGGCCGCCACGAAGGCGAAGCGGCGCCGCGGGCGGCCCACCTCATGGATCCGGAAGCCCTGCTGCTGCGGGGTGATCGGCACGGGGTACCGGAAGGAGGCGAACGGATCGGCCCCCGGGGGCGCGGGGGGACCGGGCGGGCCGGAAGGGCCGTCGAGGCCGCCGCCGGGCAGCCCCTGAAGGCGCGCCAGCAGTCCCGCCGACAGCGGCGGCGGCGCGCTCTCCACGAACATGGTCTTCAGACGGCGCTGCGCATCGGCCTCGGCCTTGCACTTGGCACAGGTGGCCAGGTGGGCCAGCACCCGCTCGCGCGCGTCATGGCTCAGCTCTCCGTCCACCAGGGCGGCGAGACGGTCGCCGAGATGCTGTTCGGCGGGCGACGGGGACGCACTGGCTCCGCTCACTCGGCTCCGCCCTCTCCCCCGGCGCCCGGCGCGCCCACCGCCACTCCCGCCAGCGCGCGCTGCTCCGCACGGGCCTCGGGGGACCGGTGCTTGAGCGCCTTGCGCAGGTGCGAGCGGCCACGGTGGATACGGCTGCGCACGGTGCCGAGCTTCACGCCGAGTGTCGCGGCGATCTCCTCGTAGGACAGGCCCTCGATGTCGCACAGCACGACGGCGGCGCGGAACTCGGGGGCGAGGGTGTCCAGCGCCTGCTGCACGTCCGCGTCGAAGTGGGTGTCGTGCAGCACCTGCTGGGGGGACGGCTCACGGCTCGGCAGCCGCTCGGCGGCGTCGTCGGCGAGCGCGTCGAAGCGGATGCGCTGCTTGCGGCGGACCATGTCCAGGAACAGGTTCGTGGTGATCCGGTGCAGCCAGCCCTCGAACGTCCCGGGCGTGTACGTGGACAGCGAGCGGAACACGCGGACGAAGACTTCCTGCGTCAGGTCCTCGGCGTCGTGCTGGTTACCCGTCAGCCGGTAGGCGAGACGGTAGACCCGGGCACTGTGCGTGCTGACGATCTCCTCCCACGAGGGAGGGGTCCACGCCTGGGAGCCCGCATCGGCGGCAAAGGTCGCGGTGGTTGCGGTGTCTGCGGTGTGGAAGCGGTCAGCAATGTAGGTCACGGATTTCGGCTCACCCGCCGACCAGAAGAGACGTCCGAAGACGCCTCCACGATCCACAGGCGCAGCCGCACCTCCCCTGTCGGCTCTGGTGGTGTCCAGTGGAGTCCCTACCATAGCCACCCCCTCCGTCAGCTCCGGATAAGCATTTTTGCAGTAACTTTGCACGGGTCCGAGGCCCCGGAACGGTCCCCGGCCGTCGATCTGCCCGGCAGCGTCCCGTCTATCCCGCCTCGATCGTCCCTCTACTGCTCACAACGCCCGGTCCCATCTGCGGGTTCCCGACTCCAGCGGATACAGTCACCGTTGCGCCAACTATGGGGACAGGAGAGGGTCATTACCGGCAACCGGCAGACGAGCTGGGCGTTCGCCGACGCGTTTGTCGCCGAGGACGACGCTCTGCGGTGGGCCCGCGACCGGTCCAGGGAGGCGGGCCTGCGCTCGGTCTCCCCCGGCACCGGGGCCGCGCTGCGCCTGCTCGCCGCCACCGCGGACGCCAAGGCGGTCGCGGAGATCGGCACCGGAACCGGAGTCTCCGGCATCCACCTCCTCCACGGCATGCGCCCCGACGGGGTGCTGACCACCGTGGATCCCGAGCCCGACCGGCAGGCCTTCGCCCGCCAGGCCTTCCGCGCCGCCGGCTTCGCGGGCAACCGGGCCCGCTTCATCCCGGGCCGCGCCCTCGACGTGCTCCCCCGTCTCGCCGACGGCGGGTACGACCTCGTCTTCTGCGACGGCGACCCGTCCGAGTCCCTCGACTACCTCGCTGAATCGTTGCGCCTGCTGCGCCCCGGCGGACTGGTGTGCTTCGAGGGGGTCTTCTCCGACGGCCGTACGGTCGACTCCGCGGCCCAGCCGGTGGAGGTGCTCCGCGTCCGCGAGCTGCTGCGCAGCGTCCGCGAGAGCCCGGCCCTGGAGGCCGCGCTGCTGCCGGTGGGCGACGGCCTGCTGTGCGCGGTCCGGCGCTAGCGCCGCGCGCGGAGGCGGCCGCGGAGGCGACCGCGGAGGCGACCGCGGAAACAACACTGCCCCGGCCGCCATGGGCGACCGGGGCAGTGCAGAGATTCCAGTTGGCGCCGACTGATCAGCCGACGACCTTCTTCAGGGCGTCACCCAGGGCGTCCGCTTCGTCCGGAGTCAGCTCGACGACGAGCCGACCGCCGCCCTCGAGCGGTACGCGCATGACGATGCCCCGCCCCTCCTTGGTGACCTCGAGCGGGCCGTCGCCCGTCCGCGGCTTCATGGCCGCCATGCTCGTTCCCCTTCCTGAAACCAGTTCATCGTCAGCCGACGGCCCCATTCAGGCGCCTAGTGCCCGGCATCGAACACATTGCTTCTTGGCCATTATCCCGCATGTCAGGACCCGATGACCAACATCGGCCGGGAACGCTTGCGCAACGCGCTCGACCAAAACCACTCATTTCGGGGACGGGCCTGCGATACTTCGCCGCTGCTCCCGGAGAACGGCGTCCGGTTTCTTTGACGCACATCACATGTGCGGGCCCCCTCCGGTCCGCCATGCTGACCCTTGTACCGGCCAGTACCGGCCGGTAGCCAAGCCCGCGACGAAGGGGGACCCCCTGCCATGGCCGACAGCGTGCTCTACGAAGTGACCGACGGACTCGCGATCATCACGATCAACCGTCCCGACGCCATGAACGCCATGAACACCGAGGCGAAGGTCGCCCTGCGCGACGCGGTCCAGGCCGCGGCCGGCGACCCCGCGGTACGGGCCGTCCTGCTGACGGCGGCGGGCGACCGGGCCTTCTGCGTCGGCCAGGACCTCAAGGAGCACATCGGGAACCTGGCGGCGGACCGCGAGAGCGGATCCGAGCTGACCATGAGCACGGTCTCCGAGCACTACAACCCCATCGTGCGGGCGCTCACCGAGATGCCGAAGCCCGTCGTGGCGGGCGTGAACGGCGTCGCGGCCGGGGCCGGCTTCGGCTTCGCGCTGGCGGCGGACTTCCGCGTCGTCGCGGACACCGCGTCGTTCAACACCTCGTTCGCCGGCGTCGCCCTGACCGCCGACTCCGGCGTCTCCTGGACGCTGCCCCGCCTGATCGGCGCCTCGCGCGCCTCCGACCTGCTGCTCTTTCCCCGCTCGCTCAAGGCGCAGGAGGCCTACGACCTGGGCATCGTGAACCGCCTGGTCCCCGCGGACTCCCTGCGCGCCGAGGCCGAGGCCGTGGCCCGCCGCCTCGCCGAGGGCCCGACGGTCGCCTACGCGGCCCTGAAGGAGTCCCTGGCGTACGGCGCGGACCACTCGCTGCGCGAGGCCCTGGAGCACGAGGACACCCTCCAGACCCGCGCGGGCGCCTCCGAGGACCACTCCATCGCCGTCCAGGCCTTCCTCGCGAAGCAGCCCCCGCGCTACCTGGGCCGCTGAGCCCTCCGTACGGTCACGCCGGCCCGCGGGACACGCAGCGGGCCAGGTGGTCGTTGACCAGGCCGCAGGCCTGCATCAAGGCGTAGGCCGTCGTCGGGCCGACGAAGCGGATGCCGGCCTTCTTCAGCGCCTTGGCCAGGGCCGTGGACTCCGGGGTCACCGCCGGGATCTCGGTGGTGCTCTTCGGGGCCCGGCCCGGCCCGGGTGCGTGGGACCAGACCAGCGTGTCCAGTTCGCCCGGCTCCCAGCCCGCCAGGACCTTCGCGTTCGCCAGCGTCGCCTCGACCTTGGCCCGGTTGCGGATGATGCCCTCGTCCGCCAGCAGCCGCTCCACGTCGCGGTCGCCGAACTCCGCGACCTCCGCGATCAGGAAACCGGAGAAGGCCTTCCGGAAGCCCTCCCGGCGCCGCAGGATCGTCAGCCACGACAGCCCCGACTGGAACGCCTCCAGGCACAGTCGCTCGTACAGGGCGTCGTCCCCGTGGACCGGACGTCCCCACTCCGTGTCGTGGTACGCGATGTAGTCCTCGGTGGACAGCGCCCACGGGCACCGCAGCCCGCCGTCCGGACCCGCGAGCGCTCCGCCGGTCACTGCCCGGCCTTGCCCAGGTCCACGCCCCGGGCCGGGCCCGCCGTCAGCTCGGCGATCCGGGCGTCGCGCTCCGCCAGCTCGGCCGCGAGGCGCTCCAGTACGTCGTCCACCTCGGCCATCCGGTACCCGCGCGGCGCGACCGGGAGCCGCAGCGCGTCGATGTCCGCCCGTACGACGGGGCGGTTCTCCGGCAGGCCGTCGGCCACCCGGTCCGGGTCGGACTCCGGGAGCACGGCCTCCGAGCCGCCGCCGACCACCGCGAGGGTGACCGCGGCGACGACCACGACCAGCGCGATCAGCAAGAACCAGAACACGATCAACTCCCCTGAGAGACTCCGGCCACCAGGTTAACGACCTGGGGGGCGATGGCGCCCGGGAGAAGGAGCGGCGTCCGGTGCGGTCGACCGCAAGGCACCTAAATATCCTCGTAGCGGAGCTACTTGGGCATTTCGGCAACGCGGCGGGCGGCCGCACCGGACGCCGGGGCGCCGGGCGTTATCGCTCCCCAGGTCGTAAGGTCGCAGGCGAGGCGCAAGGGCCGCCGAAGGAGGAAAGAGCAGGATGCTGCGACTGGGCAGGCGCGAGTTCGACACCCACGAGCCGGTGATCATGGCCATCGTGAACCGGACCCCTGACTCCTTCTACGACCAGGGCGCGACGTTCCGCGACGCCCCCGCGCTGGACCGGGTGGAGCTGGCCGTCGCCGAGGGCGCCGCGATCATCGACATCGGCGGTGTCAAGGCGGGCCCGGGCGAGCACGTGGACGCGGCCGAGGAGGTCCGGCGTACGGTCGGCTTCGTCGCGGAGGTTCGCCGCCGCCACCCGGACGTGGTGATCAGCGTCGACACCTGGCGGCACGAGGTCGGCGAGGCGGTCTGCGAGGCGGGGGCCGACGTGCTGAACGACGCGTGGGGCGGGGTGGACCCCCGGCTGGCGGAGGTCGCCGCGCGCTACGGCGCCGGCATCGTCTGCACCCACGCGGGCGGCGTGGAGCCGCGCACCCGGCCGCACCGGATCGAGTACGACGACGTGATGGCCGACATCCTGCGGGTCACGGTCGGGCTGGCGGAGCGCGCGGCCGCGCTCGGCGTCCGGCGCGACGCGATCATGATCGACCCGGGCCACGACTTCGGGAAGAACACCCGCCACTCCCTGGAGGCCACGCGGCGGCTCGGCGAGATGGCGCAGACGGGCTGGCCGGTGCTGGTCTCCCTGTCCAACAAGGACTTCGTCGGCGAGACCCTCGACAAGCCGGTCAAAGAGCGCCTGCTGGGCACCCTGGCCACGACGGCCGTCTCGGCCATGCTGGGCGCCCAGGTCTACCGCGTCCACGAGGTCGCGGAGACGAGGCAGATCGTCGACATGGTCGCGTCCATCCAGGGCCACCGCCCCCCGGCGGTCGCCCGCCGGGGTCTCGCCTAGCCGATCGCTCCGGCTCGCGGCCCGGGCCCGACCCGGGGGCCGGGCCGGCCGGGCCGCTCCCGGCTGCTACTTCCCGACTTCCTTCGTGACGAGCGCGATGGCCTCGTCCACGTCGTCCGTGACGTGGAAGAGGTAGAGGTCCTTCTCCGAGGCCTTGCCCTGCGCGATCACCGTGTTCCGGAGCCAGTCGACGAGCCCGCTCCAGTACTCCGTGCCGAAGAGCACGATCGGGAAGCGGGTGATCTTCTGGGTCTGGACCAGGGTCAGCGCCTCGAACAGCTCGTCCAGCGTGCCGAGACCGCCCGGCAGGACCACGAACCCCTGGCTGTACTTCACGAACATCGTCTTGCGGACGAAGAAGTACCGGAAGTTCAGCCCGAGGTCCACGTGCTGGTTGAGCCCCTGCTCGAAGGGGAGCTCGATGCCCAGGCCCACCGAGATGCCGTTGGCCTCCCGCGCGCCCTTGTTGGCCGCTTCCATCGCGCCCGGACCGCCACCGGTGATCACCGCGAAGCCGGCGTCCACCAGGGCGTGCCCGATCCGTACGCCGGCCTCGTAGTCCGGCGAGTCCGCCGGGGTCCGCGCCGAGCCGAACACGCTGATCGCCGGCGGCAGCTCCGCGAGCGTGCCGAAGCCCTCGATGAACTCCGACTGGATGCGCAGGACCCGCCAGGGATCGGTGTGCACCCACTCGGAGGGCCCGGCGGAGTCCAGCAGCCGCTGGTCCGTCGTACTGCCCGCCTGTACCTGGCTCCGCCTGCGCAGCACCGGCCCGAGCTGCTGCTCCTCGGGCCGCCGACGAGCCGAACCTTCGGGGTTGCCCATGACGTGCTCCCTCCTGCTGATCGTTCGGCCCAGAGTAAGCACAGCGAGGTGACGACAAACGGAACTCGACAAGTTCCTGGCGTGGCCGGAACGGCTCGTTACCGCCCGGGCGGCGGAGTGCTGAGCCAGGCGCGGAGTCGTTCCTCGCAGTGCAGGATCGCCTTCGTCTCGACCCGTTCGTCGACCTTGTGGGCCAGCAGGGCGTCGCCCGGGCCGTAGTTGACCGCCGGGACGCCGAGAGCGCTGAAGCGGGAGACGTCCGTCCAGCCGAACTTGGGCATGGCGCGGCCGCCCACCGCCTCCATGAAGGCGGCGGCCGCCGGGTGCGAGAGGCCGGGGAGGGCGCCGCCGGAGGAGTCGTCGACCACGAACTCGGCGATGTCGCAGTCCGCGAACACCTCCCGTACGTGGGCCAGTGCCTCGGCCTCGCTGCGGTCCGGGGCGTAGCGGAAGTTCACGGTGACCGTGCACGCGTCGGGGATGACGTTGTTGGCGACGCCGCCCTCGATGCGCACCGCGTTGAGGCCTTCGTGGTACTCCAGGCCGTCGATGACCGGCTTGCGCGGTTCGTACGCCGCGAGTTTGGCGAGAATCGGGCTCGCCGAGTGGATGGCGTTGGAGCCCATCCAGCTGCGCGCGGAGTGGGCGCGCTCGCCGGCCGTGCGCAGCAGCACGCGCAGGGTGCCCTGGCAGCCGCCCTCGACCTCGGCGTTGGACGGCTCAAGCAGTACGGCGAAGTCGCCGGTCAGCCAGTCGGGGTGGGCCTCGGCGACCTTGCCGAGGCCGTTGAGGTCGGCGGCGACCTCTTCCTGGTCGTAGAAGACGAAGGTGAGGTCCCGGTTGGGCTCCGGCACGGTCGCGGCGATGCGCAGCTGCACGGCGACGCCGGACTTCATGTCGGTGGTGCCGCAGCCCCACAGGACGTCGTTCTCGTCGAGGCGCGAGGGCACGTTGTCGGCGATGGGCACGGTGTCCAGGTGGCCGGCGAGTACGACCCGCTCGGCGCGTCCGAGGTCCGTGCGGGCAACCACGTTGTTGCCGTACCGGTCCACGGTGAGGTGTGGCAGGTCGCGCAGCGCGTGTTCCACCAGGTCGGCGAGTACCTTCTCGTCGCCGCTCACGGACGGAATGTCGACGAGCCGGGCGGTCAGCTCGGCGGCGTCCAGGGTGAGGTCCAGCTCGGATTCGGACATGCTCCTGACCCTAATGCCCCGGAGTGCGGCACCGGGGTGTCCGTCCGGCCGGTGGACGCGCCGGATGGCTCAAGTACGGTGGGCCGCGTGTCCGAGATCCCCCGCCCCCGCCCCCGCCGCCGTAGGCCGATGCGCTCGGCCGCGGGTCTGCTCGTGCTGCTCGCGCTCGCCGGCTACTTCATCGTGCAACGCGAGTCGACCGGCGGTGGCGGTGCGCCGTACTGCACGGCCTCGGTGCGGGAGGGTGCGGACCCGGGCCGCGAGGGGACCCTGCGGACGTACGAGATGACCCCTGAGCAGGCCGGCAACGCGGCGACGATAGCGGCCGTGGGCGTCGCCAAGGGCCTGCCGGACCGGGCGGTGACCATCGCGCTCGCGACCGCGATGCAGGAGTCCTCGCTGCGCAACCTCGACCACGGCGACCGGGATTCGCTCGGGCTGTTCCAGCAGCGGCCCTCGCAGGGCTGGGGCACGCCGGAGCAGATCATGGACCCGGTGTACTCGGCCGGGATCTTCTACGACCATCTGGCGGAGATCAAGGGGTATTCGAGGCTCCCTCTGACGGTCGCCGCGCAGAAGGTGCAGCGCAGCGGTTTCCCGCAGGCGTACGCGAAGCACGAGCCGGACGCGATCGTGCTGACCGGCGCCCTCGCCGGCAGCGGCGAGGTGAGCTGCGGCGGCCCGCCGCCCGAGGAGTCCGGCGACCCGCAGAAGGTACGGGCGGAACTGGACCGGATCTTCGGCAAGGACACGATGCGCTCGATGGACCCGGGGCCGGGCAGCGCGGGACCCGAGGCCGAGGGCACGAAGGAGTCCGAGGTCGTGCTGCTGGCGAAGCAGGACTCCGGCGAGGCCGGGCTGCGCACCAGCCAGGTGATGGCCCAGTGGGCGGTGGCCAATTCCCGCGGCATGAATGTCGCCAGGGTCTCGTACGCGTGGAAGGGCTGGATCGCGGGCGAGGCGAAGGGTCGCTGGCAGGACAAGGGCGGCCCCGGCAAGTCCGGTGACGGCGATCCGCGCAACGCGATGCCGTCCCAGGTGCGGATCTTCATCAAGCGCTGACCCGCCGGAATCCCGAACGCGGGGGTCGCTCAGACGTACGGGGCGTCCCCCGTGCGGGGGTGACCCGGGCGGCGGGCCGCAGGGGCCGGGAGAGGGTACAACCGCAGGTCGGCGCGCATCCAATGAGCTTGTCGCGGAAGCCGATTAAACGATGCGTTACTGATCCTTTACCCACCGGCTCCGCAACTCCACCCGCCCCGTGAGCGGTTGTACACGGCGTACTCAGCCGCTACCGCTTAGGAGCATCATGTCCCTCCCCCTGACCCGCCGGATCGCCCGTACCGCGCTGCTGCTCGCAGCCGGGGCAGCTCCCGTGGTCGGTGCGGCCGGCGCGGCCAGCGCCGCGGGCCTGGAGTCCGTGCCGCAGCTGCCGCAGCTGGGCGCGCTCACCTCCCCGGACGCCACGGGTGCCGCGACCAGCACCACGGACTCGGCGACGAACACCGCCACCGACACGGCCTCGGACGCCACCGGCACCGCCACCAAGGCCGCCGACCCCGCCGCGGCCCTGCTCGGCGGGCTGCCGCCGGCCGGGTCGGCGCTGCAGGCCGCGCAGTCGCTGCCGGTCGGCAGCCTGCCGGTGAGCACGCTGCCCGTCGGGCCGCTGGGCGGCTGACCGCCGCGGGAACGCCGAGGGGCCGGGAGTACGTACGGACTCCCGGCCCCTCGGGCGTTCTCGCGCGCCGTGCGGCGCGGCGCCGGCTCAGCCTGCCAGGCGCTTGACCGCGGCCTCGACCCGCTCGTCGGTGGCCGTGAAGGCGACGCGCACGAACTTCGCGCCCGCCTCGCCGTAGAAGTCGCCGGGGGCCACCAGGATGCCCAGGCCGGCCAGGTGGGCGACCGTGTCCCAGCAGGGCTCGTCGCGGGTCACCCACAGGTAGAGGCTGGCCTCGCTGTGCTCGACGCGGAAGCCGTGCGCCTCCAGTGCCGTGCGCAGGGCCGCGCGCCGGGCGGCGTAGCGGCCCCGCTGCTCCTCGACGTGCGCGTCGTCGCCGAGCGCCGCCACCGTGGCCGCCTGGACCGGCGCCGGGGTCATCATGCCGCCGTGCTTGCGGATCTGGAGCAGCTCGCCGAGCACGTCCGCGTCGCCCGCGATGAAGGCCGCCCGGTAGCCCGCCAGGTTGGACCGCTTGGACAGGGAGTGGACGGCGACGATGCCCTCGTACGAGCCGCCGCACACGTCGTCGTGGAGGACGGAGACGGGCTCGGCCTCCCAGCCCAGCTCCAGGTAGCACTCGTCGCTGAAGAGCAGGATCCCGTGCTCGCGCGCCCAGGCCACGATCCGGACGAGGTCTTCCTTGGGGATGACCTTGCCGGTGGGGTTGGACGGGGAGTTGAGCCACAGCAGCTTCACGCCGGCCGGGTCGAGCTCCGTCGGGTCGTCGTAGACGACGGCCTCAGCGCCGCACAGCCGCGCGCCGACCTCGTACGTCGGGTAGGCGAGCCGTGGGTAGGCGACCTTGTCCCCGGCGCCCAGGCCGAGCTGGGTCGGCAGCCAGGCCACCAGTTCCTTGGAGCCGACGACGGGCAGGACGTTGCGGTGCTCGGCGGCGCTCGCGCCGAGGCGGCCCCGCACCCACCCGGTGATCGCGTCGCGCAGGGCGGCCGTGCCCCACACGGTGGGGTAGCCCGGGGAGTCCGCGGCCTCGACGAGGGCGCTCTGGATCAGCTGGGGCACCGGGTCCACGGGGGTGCCGACCGACAGGTCGACGATGCCGTCCGCGTGGGCCGCCGCCGTCGCCTTGTACGGCTCCAGCTTGTCCCAGGGGAAGACGGGAAGACGGGCGGATACTGCGGCCACGAAGTTCTCTGCTCTCTGGGTGCCTGTCCGAAAACGGGGGTGCTGTTCGGAAAACGCCTCGGTCCCGTGCGGCGGGAAGGCCGGACGGGACCGAGGGGCGCTCATGCCGTAAACCCTCAGTGCTCAGCAGCGGGGTTGATGTCGGCGGGAAGCGCGGCGATGAAGGGGTGGTCGCGCTCGATCAGGCCGAGCTTGGAGGCACCACCGGGCGAACCGAGCTCGTCGAAGAACTCGACATTCGCCTTGTAGTAGTCCTTCCACTCCTCCGGGGTGTCGTCCTCGTAGAAGATGGCCTCGACCGGGCATACCGGTTCACACGCACCACAGTCGACGCACTCGTCCGGGTGGATGTACAAGGACCGCTGGCCCTCGTAGATGCAGTCGACGGGGCACTCTTCGATGCATGCCTTGTCCTTGACGTCGACACAAGGCTCCGCGATGACGTAGGTCACGCTCTCGTTCCTCCTCGGTAGGGCTTTCCATATCGCGCGGGAGCGCGGCGTCGTCGATGCCCGCACCTAGTATCTCCGTTCCCGGGCACGATCCGAACAGGAGGGGCGGACAGAGCTGTGGAAATCACTGCCGGCGGGCTGCTGGAGATTCGTATTACCCCTGCTGACGTGGGTAAACGAGTGTCTGTACGACGGGTGGAGAGCGGGCGGAGCGGGTCCCCCGCGTTCACGGACACGGTAGGCGTTCTCACATCCTGGAACGAGGGTGTGCTGACGATCACACGAAAGACCGGTGAGTCCGTCCGTATCGCGGAATCAGCGCTGGTCGCGGGCAAAACCGTACCGGCGGCGCCGGCCCGCCGGAGGGGTCCTGCGGCCTCCTTCGAGGAGCTTTCGAGGGTCGCCGCGCGGTCCTGGCAGCCGCTGGAGAGCGAGCCCCTGGGCGAGTGGACGCTGCGCGCGGCGCGGGGATTCACCCGCCGGGCCAACTCCGTGCTGCCGCTGGGCGGCCCCGGGGTCCCGCTGGACGAAGCACTCGCGCGAGTGACCTCCTGGTACGCGGAGCGAGCACTTCCGGCCTACATCCAGGCCGCGACGGGGGCCGCGGGCACGCAGGAGCTGCTGTGCGCGGAGCTGGAGGCCCGCGGCTGGGCGGCCGAGGTGTCCGCCGAGGTGCGGGTCGCCGCCCTGGCGCCGCTGGCCGACGTGGACTCCCCCGCCGCCGCGGAGGTACGCCTGACCCGCGCCCCGGACGCGGACTGGCTCGGCCGCTACGGGCGGGTCCGGGACCCGGAGCTGGCCCGGCGCATGCTGGTGGAGGGCCCGTCGGTGTGGTTCGCGAACCTGGCCGGCGGCCGGGCCGTCGGGCGGTGCGTGGTGGACGGCCGCTGGGCCGGGTTCGCGGCGGTCGCGGTGGACCCCGCGTACCGGCGGCGCGGCCTGGCGACGGCGGTGATGGCCGCGCTGGCGGCGCGGGCGCTGGAGGAGGGCGCGTCGGCGGCGTGGCTCCAGGTCGAGACGGACAACGCCGAGGCCCGGGGTCTGTACGACGGCATGGGCTTCGCGACGCACCACTCCTACCACCACTACCGCCCGGCGGCGGGGTGAGCCCCCGGGTGCGCGAGCAGTTCGCGCAGGAGGCCCGGTCCGAGCGGCCCGACCTGGCGGTGCTGTGCCTGCTGCTCGCCGCGGAGGCGGATCCGGACCTGGACGAACGGGCCATGGACTGGGCGCAGATCGAGCTGGACCGGCTGGCCGGGATGCTGCCGTACGGGCTGCGCGACGGGCGGGCCTGGGCCTCGGCGGTGACGGAGCTGCTGGGCGGGCGGCTCGGCTTCCACGGCACCCCGGCGGACTACGACCGGCTCTCCTCCTCGCTGCTGCACGAGGTGCTGCGGCGCCGGCGGGGGCTGCCGATCCTGTTGTCGGTGGTCTGGCTGGAGGTGGCCCGGCGGGCGGGGGCGCCGGTGTACGGGCTGGCCCTGCCCGGGCACTTCGTGGTCGGCTTCGGGGATCCGGAGGGCGGGGTGGTGGTGGACCCGTTCGCGGGCGGCGCTTCCCTGGGCGCGGGTCCGGCGGAGCTGGCGCAGGGGCCGCGGTCGCCCGCGCGGACGCTGGACATCGTGCTGCGGATCCTGAACAACATCCGCGCGTGGGCGCAGGCCCGGCCTGAGCAGTCGGCGGTCGCCCTGTGGGCGCTGGACCTGTCCCTGCTGCTGCCCTCGCACCCGGCGTCGCTGCGCTGCGAGCGGGCCCGGCTGCTGGTGGAGCGGGGGTCGTTCGTCGAGGGCGCGACGGAACTCGACGCGTACGCCGAGGTCGTGGCTGCGGTGGACACCGACGCGGCGTCCCGCCTGCGCGCCGAGGCCTCCGCCGCCCGGGCCCTGCTGAACTGACCCGTCGGGCAGGGCTCGGGCCCGGTCAGAGCCAGCCCTTCTCGCGGGCGGTGCGGACGGCTTCGGCGCGATTGCGGGAGGCCAGTTTCTGGATCGCCGTCGAGAGGTAGTTGCGGACCGTGCCCTGGGACAGGTGCAGGAGGTCCGCCAGCTCGGCGTTGGTCGCGCCGCTCTCCGCCGCGCGCAGCACCTCCCGCTCCCGGTCCGTCAGCGGGTTCGCGCCCTCCGCGAGGGCCGCCGCCGCCAGCGTGGGGTCGATGACGCGCTCGCCCGCCAGGACCTTGCGCACCGCTTGGGCCAGCTGCGCGGCCGGCGCGTCCTTGACCAGGAACGCCGAGGCCCCCGCCTCCATGGCGCCGCGCAGGTAGCCGGGGCGGCCGAAGGTCGTCAGGATCACGATCCGCAGCGCCGGCAGGGCCTCGCGCAGGGCCGCGGCCGCCTCGATGCCGGTCATGCCCGGCATCTCGATGTCCAGCAGCGCGACGTTCACGTCGTGCGCCCGCGCGGCCGCCACCACCTCGTCGCCGCGGGCGACCTGGGCCAGCACTTCGATGTCCGGCTCCAGGCCGAGCAGCGCCGCCAGGGCCTCCCGGACCATCGACTGGTCCTCGGCCAGGAGGATCCTGATGGGTCGTGGGGTCATGTGCCCGATCCTAGGTCGTGTCGTCAGAGTCCCGTCTGGCCGGCGGGGCCCGCCCTTCGGGCGGCCGACGCCACTTTGACGACACTCCCCAGGGGGACGCTCGCGAGGAGGCGGAAGCCCGTCTTGCCCGCGGGGCCCGCCGACAGGGTGCCTCCGACCGCCTCCAGGCGTTCCGTGAGGCCCGTCAGGCCGTTGCCGGCGGCGGCCGGGCCGCCCGCTCCGTCGTCGGTGACGGCCAGTTCCACGACCGGCCCCGCCAGTGTGTGGCGGGTCTCCAGGGTGACGGTGCAGCGCTTGGCCCCGCTGTGCCGGACCACGTTGGTCACGGCCTCGCGCAGGGACCAGGCCAGGGCGCTCTCCTGCTCCTCCGTCAGCTCCGCCGTGAGCTCGGCCGGCAGCGCGGCCTGCACACCGGCAGCGGTCAACGCGGTCCGCGCACCGGCCAGTTCGCCGGGCAGGGTCGGCCGGCGGTAGCCGCTCACGGCCTCCCGTACGTCGACCAGCGCCTGGCGGCTGACCCGCTCGATGTCCGCGACCTGCTGGGCTGCCGCCCCGGGGTCCGCGGGCAGCATCCGCCCCGCCAGCTCGCTCTTGAGCGTGATCAGAGACAGGGAGTGCCCCAGCAGGTCGTGCAGGTCCCGGGCCATCCGCAGCCGCTCCTCGTTGGCGGCGAGCTGCGCCACCGTGGCGCGCGCCTCGCTCAGCTCCAGGGTGGTCCGGATCATCGCGCGGACGCCGACCATCGCGAAGCCGCCCATCAGGGCCGGGATGAGCAGTCCGGCCAGGTACTTGTCGCCGCCCGGCACCGCGAAGGCCGTCGCCGTCAGCAGCGCGGTCGCGCCGGGGACCGTCCAGCGGGCGATCTCCCCGGGCAGCGCGGCGCCGGAGGAGATGGACACGTAGACGAAGAGCACGAGCCACTCGCGGCCCAGCGTCAGTGAGAGGACCGTGGCCTGGGCGGAGAGCACCGCCACGGAGGCCAGGACCCTCGCTTCCGGCATCCGCCGGGCGGTGCGGAAGACGAGGACCAGGTACCAGGCGACGAAGGCCGCGAGGCCCAGGCCGCCGAGCAGCCGGACCCCTGTGCCGTGTCCGCCGCTGATCAGGTCGGTGACGGGTGCGCTGAGGTAGAAGAGCCACAGGCCGATCCACAGCGACTTCACGATCCGGTGCCGGCGGGTCTGCGGCGGGACTCCGATCATCGTCTTCTCGCCCCACTCACGGCCGTCATGCCTTCAACGAGTCCTTGCGGTACAGCCAGGCGGCGGCACCAGTGAACAGTACGAAGTACACCCCGAGGATCGCGACGTCCCTGGCGTGCGGCGCGCCGCCCTGCTCGATGGCCATGCCGAGGCCGGCGTAGGCGTGGGTCGGCAGCCATGCGCAGATGTCGCGCAGCCACTGCGGGAAGTTCGTCGTGGGCATCCACAGCCCGCCGAGGATCGAGAGGCCGAAGTAGCACAGCATGGTGATCGGGCGGACGTTGTCGCCGGACGCCATGTATCCGATGGCCACGCCGAGGGCGGCGAAGACCAGGCTGCCGGCCCAGATGGCGCCGGTCAGGGCGAACCACTGCCAGGCCTCGAACCGTACGCCCTTCACGGCCGCGGCGACGCCGAAGACGACCAGGATCGAGGGCAGGGAGAGCACCCCGGCGCTGGCGGTCTTCGCGAGGACGTACCCGCGGCCGGGCAGGGCGGTGAGCCGTAGCTGGCGGACCCAGCCCTTCTCCCGCTCCTTGGCGATGCGCTCGCTGTTGCCCATCAGGACGGCCGTCAGGGCGCCGAAGGAGGCCATCGCCACCATGTAGAAGGCGGGCATGGTCAGGTCCGTGCCCATGACCTTCGTCGTGCCGTCCAGGGTGCCGCCGAGCATCAGGAAGAGGGCCGCCGGGTAGAGGACGGTGAAGAAGAGGTACTTCTTGTTGCGCAGGGCCCGGGTGACTTCGAGCCGGACGAGCTGGGCGGTTCCGCTGTCGATCATGATGCGTCGGCCTCCTCGGCCTCGGTGAGGGCGATGAAGGCCTGCTCCAGGCCCAGGCCCGCGACCTCCAGGTTGCGGGGGCGGAGCCCCAGGGCGTAGACGGCGTGGACCGTGGCGTCGGCGTCGGCGGACTGGAGGCGTACGGTCTCGCCGTGCCGCTCGTAGCGGGTCAGGTGCGGGAGCGCGCGCAGGGCGCCCTCGTCGAAGGAGCCCTCCGCGAGGTCGAAGGCGATCCGGCGGGCGCCGGCCCTGGCCTTGATCTCGGCCGCGGTGCCGTCCGCGAGCACGCGGCCCTTGTGCAGCACGATGACCCGGTCGGCGATGGCGTCCGCCTCTTCCAGGTAGTGCGTGGCGAACAGGACGGTGCGGCCCTCGGCGGCCTGCTGGCGCATCGTGGCCCAGAAGGCCTGGCGGGAGGTCACGTCCATGCCGGTGGTCGGCTCGTCGAGCACGATCAGGTCGCTGTGGCCGGCGGTGGCGAGCGCGAAGCGGACGCGCTGTTCCTGACCGCCGGAGAGCTTGTTGACCATGCGGCCGGCGATGTCGGCGACACCGGCGAGGCCGAGGACCTGGTCGACCGGGTGCGGGCGCGGGTGCAGGGCGCAGGCGAGCGCGACGAGTTCCCGTACGGTCACGTCCTCCATCAGGCCGCCGGTCTGGAGCATGGCGCCGACCCGGCCGGCCGCGACGGCCTCGCGCGGGGCGCGGCCGAAGAGGCTGACGGAGCCGGAGTCGGCGGGGCGCAGGCCCAGCAGGAGGTCGAGGGTGGAGGACTTGCCGGCCCCGTTCGGGCCGAGGAGTGCGACGGTCTCGCCCGGGTGGAGTTCGAGGGAGAGGCCGTCGACCGCCCGGACCGAGCCGTAGCTCTTGGTCACGTTTCGGAAGCTCACCACGGTCCCGGAGGCGGTGTCCGTGGCGGCCGTGGAGTACTTCGCGGTCGTCGTCGTCATGGCTCAAGATTCGCCCGTACGCGGGTACGCGCGGCAGTGTCGACCGTCGTCAAGGGCGGATGACGGATGTCATGCGGGAGACGTGACGGAGCCCCTCCCCGGGGGTCCGGGAAGGGGCTCCGACTCCGACCTGCGGGCGCGAGCGTCAGCTCGGGTTCGTGTCGATGGTGACGATGCGCTCCGCGGGGGTCTTGCCGCGCAGGGCCTTGCCGAGGGCGCCGACCACGTCCTGCGGGGTGACGGCCGTCTTCTGGCCGTTGCCGCGCATGATCAGCACGCCGTCGAAGGTGCTCCCGTAGGTCGCCTTGAGGGCTTCGAGGTCGTACTTCTCGACGAGGTGGCCGTCCACCGCCTGCATGCTGAGGATCTTGGGCAGGGACTTGGCGCCGAAGGGGATGGACTTGGCGCCCGCCTTGACGGTGGCGGTCGCCGACATCGCGGGTTCGGCGAAGTCCTTCATGGCCCGGTCCAGTTCGGCCTGGTCGATGACCGGCTGCTTGGTGGCGACCGGGAGTTCGACCGGGGCGGCCTGGCCGGTGGCGACCATGTCGCGGAAGGCCTTCTTGACCAGGCTGACGGAGCCGTCCGCGTCCAGGGTGGAGCCGGCCTTGCCGGGTACGGCGACGGCCTTGCCGGTGTCGAAGGTGATGGTGCCCTCGGTGGCTGAGCCGGCGGCGCCGGCGAGCTCCTGGAGGGCGACCTGGAGCTTCTCCTCGTCGACCGGCATCACGGGGTCGGCGACGCGCTCGTTGCCGAGGAGCGAGCCGATGACCGTGACGGGGTTGTAGTCGCTGCCCGCCGCGTTGCGCACGGTGGTCTGGGTGTCCAGGACCAGGCCGGCCTTGTCGGGCTTCAGCTCGATCTGCTTGCCGCCGACGCTGAGCTGCAGGGGGGCCGCGGCGCGGTTGCCGAAGGCCGTCTGGAGCTTGGAGACGGCCTCGTCGCGGCTGCCGCTGATGTCGACGCCGAGGACGGTGGTGCCCTTGGGGACGTCGGAGTGGTTCAGGAGCAGGCCGGCGCCGTAGGCCAGGCCGAGCACGGCGAAGACGGCGCCGCCGAGCAGGACCAGCTTGTTGCGGCCCTTCTTGGCGGGCTTGGCGGTGGCGGCCGCCTTGGCCGGCGCGGGGGCCTGCGCGGCCGGCTCCGGTTCGGCGGTGATCCGGGTGGGTACCGGCCGCGGGGCCGGGGCCGGGCGGCCCGGGGTGTCCAGCTCGGGGCCGGGCCAGCGGGGCGGCTGCTGCTCGTCGACGGGGACGGTACCGAGCGCGGGGCCGCCGGTGGGGCCGTTCGGGGCGTCGCCCGGGCGGCCGTTCCCGTACGCGGGGAAGCCCTGGGTGGTGCCGACCCCGGGCCCGCCGACCGGCCGGGAGCCGGGTGCGGGTGCGGGTGCGGCGGGGGTCGCGAACCCCTGGGCGGGGGTGTCGAAGACGGGCCCGGCGGGGCCGGGGCCGTAGCCCGGGTCGCCGCCGGCCGGAGCCGAGGTGAAACCGGGGCCGGAGGGACCCGCCGGGTCGAACCGCGGGCCGGAACCGGGCCCCGCCGGGGCACCCGGACGCTGCCCCGAGGGGCCGCCGCCGGGACCGCGCCCCGGCCCACCCACGGCCGGAGCCATGGGGGCACCCATCGCGGGAGCGCCCATGCTCGGAGCGCCCATCGCCGCACCCGCAGTCGGCGCACCCATGGCAGGAGCACCCATGCTCGGAGCACCCATGGCGGGACCGCCCATCGCAGGGGCACCCATGGCGGGACCGCCCATCGCAGGGGCACCCATCGCGGGAGCACCCGCAGTCGGAGCACCCCCGGGAGCGCCCATGCTCGGAGCACCCATCACGGGAGCACCCGCAGCCGTCGCACCCATCGCGGGCGCACCCATCCTCGGAGCACCCGCCGCGGGAGCGCCCATCGCCGGTGCACCCATGGCGGGACCGCCCGCAGACGGAGCACCCCCGGGGGCGCCCATGCTCGGAGCACCCATCGCGGGCGCGCCCATCGCGGGGGCGCCCATCGCGGGAGCGCCCATGCTCGGAGTACCCGGACGCGCGCCCGCGGGAGCACCGGCACCCGCACCCGCACCCGGGCCCACCCCCGGCGGCGGAGGCGTGGCCGCCTTGCGCGGGGCGAACCAGTTGCTGGCCGCTTCCTCCTGCGCGGCCGGCGCCGAGGCCGGCTCGGGCTCCGCAACGGGTTCGGGCGCAGGCTCGGGGGCCGGCTCGGCGGCCGCCGCGACCGGTGTGCGTACGACCACGGGCGGAATCGGCCGCGAACCCGGGATGTTGATCCGGATCCGGGTCGTCAGAGTGGTCTCGGTCTTCGGCCCGTCGGAATCGGGCGTGGACGGCTTGGCAGTCACAGAGTTCTCCTCCGGGGCGGTCGCGGAAGCGTCCGTGGACGGATACTGGCCGGTTCCATACGGCGGCGTCCCCGAGGGGTAAGCGGCTCCACCGTGCCCCTTGGGCCCGGAGGACGAACTGTCAGTTTCACGACTCAAGGCAGGTTCTCCCGGTTGGCTCCGCCGCCCGTCATACCGTGCGCGGGCAGCTCGGCGGCCCGTCCACCATACTGGCCGACGCCCGCCCGCAACTGACCCCCGGGAATGAAGGGTTCCCCTTGACCCCTTCCAAGTGCCTCCCGAGCCGCCCCCGACCCTCCGTCAACGCGTACTCCGGCGGAGTTCAACGGCACGTCACCTGCCGGGCCGCGCGGCCGAAACCGGCCGATCCTCCGCACCGCGCATCGTGGCGCAGATCACAGCGAGCACGGCCCCGCCCAAAAGGTAGGCATACATACCGATTCCGGCAGAACTGAGCAGGAAGTCCCCTTCCGGCCTCGGCACGCTGAGCATCACGTACGCGAGGAACCAGCCGATCACCCCCACGCCCACCCCGAGCCCGGTCCCGACGGCGATCCGGCCGCCCAGGAACAGCCCGAAGAGGGCCAGCAGCGCCAGCAGCAGCCCGCCGGGGAACCACAGGTCCACCACGAGCCAGCCGGCCGCCCCGGTGAGCACGCCCGCGGCCAACACCCCCAGCAGGACCGCGATCCGGCCCGGGGTCATCATCCCGTTCATGCCTGCACCCCCGCGAAGAGGTCCCGCTCGCGCTCGCCCGCCGGGGCGCCCGGCCGGCCCTCGACCAGCTCGTAGTACTCGCGGGCGAACAGCGGCTGGGCCAGGTCGTTGGAGAGCGCGAAGAAGGAGCCGTCCACGGCGATCTGGGTGGCGTGGGCGCGCATCGCGGCCGCCTTGGCCGCCACGACGGCCTCGTCCGCCGCGATTTCGGCGGTGATCCGCTCGTCGGCCACCACCCCGGGCACGTCGTCCGGCTCGGCCAGTCCCGGGAAGGGCACCTTCGCCCCGGCCGCGCGCAGCCGCTCGAAGCCCTCCTCGACGACCGAGCGCGGGACGCGGTTCCAGTAGACCTTCCCGATCGTGTGCGGGGCGCCGAGGTCGCGGCGGTACGTCGGTTCCGCCGCCAGCTCGGCCGCCCGCATGGCGACGCGGTGGGCCTGGATGTGGTCGGGGTGCCCGTAGCCGCCGTCCGGGTCGTAGGTGACCAGGACCTGCGGGCGCAGCTCGCGGATCACCTCCACGAGGTACGCCGCGGCCTCGTCCACGTCGGCGGACCAGAAGGCGCCCGGCCTGCGGTTCTGCTCGGCGCCCATCATCCCGGAGTCCCGGAAGCGGCCGGGGCCGCCGAGGAACCGGTGGTCGGTGACCCCGAGTTCGGCCATCGCCGCGGCGAGCTCGCCGATGCGGTGCGCGCCGAGGGCGTCGTCGCGGTCGGCCGCCAGGTGGGCGAGGCCGGGCGGGATGACCTCGCCCTCCTCGCCGAGGGTGCAGGTCACCAGGGCGACGTGCGCACCCTCGGCCGCGTACTTGGCCATGGTGACGCCGTTGTTGATCGACTCGTCGTCCGGGTGCGCGTGCACGAGGAGGAGGCGCCGGGCGGGAAGACCGTTCATGGGGCCAAGACTACGAGGCGGGTCCTACAACTTGAGGCCACTGATCATGCTGGCCACATTCGTGGTGAGCTGGTCGAGCGTCGGAGCGACCGTCGAGCTCGCCAGGTAGAACCCGAGCAATACACAGACCACCGCGTGTCCCGCCTTCAGGCCCGACCTGCGGACCAGTAGGAAGACGATGACCGCCAGCAGCACCACGGCCGAGATCGAGAGTGCCACGGCGTTTCACCTCCACGTCGAGCGGATATCGGTACGCGTACTCCGTGCTCGGCAGACTCATACCCACCGTGCGCTACGGATCATAACTATCCGTACCAGCGCATCGATCGAATTCCGGCAGCACGAGGGGCGCATGCCGCGCACGCCCGGGGGCACGAAAACGCCGGCCGGGGAGTCTGTACGCCTCCCCGGCCGGCTGTCGGCACCCGCACGGCCGCACAGCCTCCAGGCTGCCCGCCCCAGATCTCGGGGCAGAAACGGTCAAGTTGCCTACGTGTAAACCGCGTTGCGGTGGTACCGGTGCCTTTCGGAGCGGGTTCTGAGGGGTGGCCAGAAATGAGCGGCCGCCCCGGTCCGGCGTTGTCATCGTTGCGCCGGGTACGGGATGAAACCACCCGTATGGCCGACATGACCCTGAAGCCCCGGAGCGCTACTCCTTGGTCAGCGGAGTCGGGGGCGGAGTGGGAGGCGGCGGCGGGGGCTCGGGCGGAGCCGCCTGCGGGACCACCTGCTTCTCAGCCGCGAAGTGGCAGGCCGAGGGGTGGGCCGCCGGCCCCGACGGGAAGACCTCCGGCACCGCCAACAGCGGCACCTCCACGGTGCAGCGCTCCTGGGCCTTCCAGCAGCGGGTGCGGAAGCGGCAGCCCGAGGGCGGGTTGGCCGGGGAGGGCACGTCGCCGGTCAGGATGATCCGCTCGCGGTGCGCGCGGGCCTGCGGGTCCGGGACGGGGACGGCGGAGAGCAGCGCCTGGGTGTACGGGTGGGTCGGGTGGTCGTAGATCTGGGCGTCGGTGCCGATCTCGACGATCCGCCCCAGGTACATCACGCCGACCCGGTCGGAGATGTGCCGCACGATCGAGAGGTCGTGGGCGATGAAGACGTAGGAGAGGTCGAACTCGTTCTGCAGCCGTTCCAGCAAGTTGATGACCTGGGCCTGGACGGACACGTCGAGGGCCGAGACGGGTTCGTCCGCGACGATGATCTCCGGTTGCAGGGCGAGGCCGCGGGCGATGCCGATGCGCTGGCGCTGGCCGCCGGAGAACTGGTGCGGATAGCGGTTGATGTACTCCGGGTTCAGGCCGACCACGTCCAGCAGGTCCTGGACCTTGCGGCGCCGGTCGCCCTTGGGGGCCACCTCGGGGTGGATCTCGTACGGCTCGCCGATGATGTCGCCGACCGTCATGCGCGGGTTCAGCGAGGTGTACGGGTCCTGGAACACCATCTGGATGTTGCGGCGGACGGCCTTCAGGGCGCGGCCCGAGAGCTTGGTGAGGTCCTCGCCCTTGTAGCGGATCGCGCCGGCGGTCGGGCGCTCCAGGTTGACCAGCATCTTGGCGACGGTGGACTTGCCGCAGCCGGACTCGCCGACGATGCCGAGGGTCTCGCCGGCCCCCAGGTCGAAGGAGACCCCGTCCACGGCCTTGACCGCGCCGACGTGCTTCTTGAAGAGGATGCCCCGGGTCAGCGGGTAGTGCTTGACCAGGTCCCGGACTTCGAGGATGGCTTCAGGCACCGAGGCAGTCCTTCCAGAAGAAGCAGGCGCTGCTGCGGTCCGGCGCGACCGGCGCCAGCGGCGGGACGTCGCTGCGGCAGACGTCCTGCGCCATCGGGCAGCGCGGGTTGAAGGCGCAGCCGGGCGGGATGGCCAGCAGGTTCGGCGGGAGCCCCTTGATGGCGTACAGCTCCTGGCCCTTCTGGTCCAGGCGCGGGATGGAGTCCAGCAGGCCCCGGGTGTACGGGTGGGCGGGCGCGCGGTAGATCTCGTGGACCGGGGCCGCCTCGACGATCCGGCCGGCGTACATGACGGCGATCTTGTCGGCGACGTCGGCGACCACGCCCAGGTCGTGGGTGATCAGGATGAGCCCCATGTTGAGTTCGCGCTGGAGCTCGGCGAGCAGGTCCATGACCTGGGCCTGCACGGTGACGTCCAGCGCCGTCGTCGGCTCGTCCGCGATGATCAACGAGGGCTCCAGGGCCATCGCCATGGCGATCATGATGCGCTGGCGCATGCCGCCGGAGAACTGGTGCGGGTAGTCGCCCACCCGCTCCTTCGCGGCCGGGATCTTCACCCGGTCCATCAGCTCGACGGCCTTGGCCCTGGCGTCCTTGCGGGACATCCCGCGGTGGACCTCGTACATCTCGCCGAGCTGCGCGCCCACGCTGAGCACGGGGTTGAGGGAGGACAGGGCGTCCTGGAAGATCATCGCCATGTCGGCGCCGCGGATCTTGCGGCGCTCCTCCTCCTTCATCTTCAGGAGGTCCTTGCCCTTGAACAGGATCTCGCCGCCCCCGATCCGGCCCGGCGGCATGTCCAGGATGCCCATCACGGCCTGCGCGGTCACCGACTTGCCCGAGCCGGACTCGCCGAGCACCGCGAGCGTCTCGCCCTCGTCCACCGAGTAGTTGACACCGTTGACGGCCTTGGCGACTCCGTCCCGCGTGCGGAACTCCACATGGAGGTCGCGGACTTCGAGCAGCATGTGCGGGGCTCCTCAGCGCAGCTTGGGGTCGAGGGCGTCGCGCACCGCGTCGCCGAGCATGATGAAGGCGAGCACGGTCAGGCTGAGCGCGCCCGCCGGGTAGAGCAGCATGTGCGGGGCGTTGCGGATCTGCGAGGCCGCGTTGGAGATGTCGATGCCCCAGGAGACCGTCGGCGGGCGCAGGCCCACGCCGAGGAAGGACAGCGTGGCCTCCAGGGCGATGTACGTGCCCAGCGCGATGGTGGCGACGACGATGACGGGCGCGACGGCGTTGGGCGCCACGTGCCGCAGCATCATCCGGCCGTTGCCGGCGCCGAGCGCCCGCGCGGCCTGGACGTAGTCGTTCTGCTTGGCGGTGATCACCGAGCCGCGGGCGATACGGGCCAGCTGCGGCCAGCCCAGCAGCACGATGAAGCCGACCACGGGCCACACGGTGGTGCTCGTGACGACGGACAGGAACACCAGGCCGCCGAGGACGACCGGGATGCCGAAGAAGATGTCCGCGACCCGGGAGAGCAGCGCGTCGCCCCAGCCGCCGAAGAAGCCGGCGAGCCCGCCGAGCACCGAGCCGAGCAGGGCGGCCCCCAGGGTGGCGCAGATGCCCACGGTGATGGAGGCGCGGGCGCCGTAGACGGTACGGGTGTACACGTCGCAGCCCTGGGTGTCGTAGCCGAAGGGGTGGCCGGGGGCGGAGCCCTGCTGGGACTTGGACAGGTCGCACTTGAGGGGGTCGCCGCTCGCGATGAGCTGCGGCCAGATCGCGAGGACGACGAGGAAGAGGATCAGCAGGGCGGAGATGATGAAGACGGGGTTGCGGCGCAGCTGGTGCCAGGCGTCGGACCACAGGGACCGGGCCTTCTCTCGCGGGCCCTCGCCCGGCCCTGGCGTCTTCTCCAGGCTCTCCGCCTCTTGGAGGGCGAGGTCCATCGCTCCACCCTGTCCGGTCGGGGACATCGCCTCGTGCGGGCGGGGGCCGACGGGGTCGTAGCCGCCGCGGTCTTCGGGGCGCTCGGGCTCAGGCATAACGGATCCTCGGGTCCAGGACCGCGTAGAGCAGGTCGACGAGCAGGTTCGCCAGCAGGAAGACGATGACGAGGATGGTCACGAAGCCGACCACGGTCGGGGCGTTGTTGCGCAGGATGCCCTGGTAGAGCTGGTAGCCGACGCCGTGGATGTTGAAGATCCGCTCGGTGACGATGGCGCCGCCCATCAGGGCGCCGATGTCGGTGCCGATGAAGGTGACCACGGGGATCAGC
The DNA here is from genome assembly GCF_055604165.1 of Streptomyces sp. NPDC037242. Classification (NCBI taxonomy): domain Bacteria; kingdom Bacillati; phylum Actinomycetota; class Actinomycetes; order Kitasatosporales; family Streptomycetaceae; genus Streptomyces; species Streptomyces sp. NPDC037242. Next base: position 194,557 of record NZ_JBVJUY010000002.1, on the reverse strand, counting down.
GAGTTGCGCAGCAGGTGCCGGGTGATGACCCGGCGCCGCGGCAGGCCCTTGGCGACGGCGGTGCGCACGTAGTCGGCCTTCACGTTCTCGGCGATCGAGGTGCGGGAGAGCCGGGTGACGTACGCGAGGGAGACCAGCGCGAGGACGATGCCGGGCAGGATCAGCTCGTCGAAGGGGGCGTCCGGGGAGACGGTGGGCCGCACCCAGCCCCACTTCACGCCGAAGAGGAACTGCAGCAGGTAGCCGGTGACGAAGGTGGGCACCGAGATCACGACGAGGGTGAGCACCAGCAGGGTGGTGTCGATGGCCTTGCCGCGGCGCAGGCCGCTGACCACGCCCAGGGTGATGCCGACGATGATCTCGATGACGATCGCGACGATGGTCAGGCGCAGGGTGACCGGGAAGGCCGTGGACATCAGGGAGGTGACCTTCTGGCCGTTGAAGGCCGTGCCGAAGTCGCCCTTGAAGATCTGGCCCATGTAGTGGAGGTACTGCTCCCACAGGGGCCGGTCGAGGTAGAGGTCCTTGCGGATGCGCGCGGCGGTGGCGGGGTCGGGGGCCTTGTCCCCGAAGAGGGCCGCGACCGGGTCGCCGAGCGCGTACACCATGAAGAAGATCAGGAACGTGCTGCCGATGAACACCGGGATCATCTGGAGCAGCCGCCGGATCACATAACGTCCCATGGACTGCTCCAGGATCGATCCGTCGGTGGGTCAGCTGACCTTGATCTGGTCGTAGACCGGAACGCTGAACTGGTTGAGCGCCACGTCCGAGATCCGCTCGGAGTGGCCGGCGCTGCCGTTCTGGTACCAGAGCGGGATCGACGGCATCTGCTCGGCGAGGATCTTCTCGGCGTCCTGGAACTTTCCGATGGCCTTGGCGGCGTCGCTCTCCTGGTTCGCCTCGTCGACGAGCTTGTCGAAGTCCTTGTTGTTGAACTTCCCGTAGTTGGAGGAGGCGCCCGTGTAGTACAGCGGCTCCAGGAAGTTCTGGATCAGCGGGTAGTCGGCCTGCCAGCCGGAGCGGAACGGGCCGGTCAGCTTGAAGGAGCTCTGCTGGTTGCGGAAGTCGGCGAAGGTGCCGACCGGGTTGACCGTGCAGACCGGGCCCTCGCCCAGCGCGTTGTTGATGCTGTTGCAGACGGCGTCCATCCAGTCGCGGTGCGAGCCCGTGTCCACGTTGGAGGTCAGCGTGACCTTGCCGCCGGGCAGGCCGCCGGCCTCCTGGATGAGCTTCTTGGCCGCCGCCGGGTCGAACTTGCAGGCGTCGCCGCAGAGTCCGGCGTTGAAGCCGCCCTTCTCGCCGAGGGCCGGGGAGGTCCAGTCCTTGGCCGGGGTGCGGGTCTCGCGGAAGATCTGCTTGGTGATCTCGTCGCGGTTGATCGCCATGGAGATGCCGCGGCGGACCTTGTCCATCCCCTCCTTGCTCCACTGCGGGTCGTACAGCGGGAAGGTGAGGGTCTGGATGATCAGCGCGGGCTGGTTGATGTAACGGTCGCCGAGGTCGTTCTTGACGTTCTTCAGCTGCTGCGCCGGGACGTCGTCGACGAGGTCGAGGTTGCCGGAGATCAGGTCGGTGTAGGCGGTGTTGTTGTCGGTGTAGACCTTCAGGTCGACGCCGCCGTTCTGCGCCTTGTCCTCGCCGGTGTACGCCTCCCACTTGCGCAGCTTCATGCCGGTGCCCTTGGTGTAGGAGTCCACCGTGTACGGGCCGTTGCCGACCGGCTTGTTCAGCCAGCCGGCGTGGTCGGTGAAGAAGCTCTGGGGCAGCGGGGAGAACGCCTGGTAGCCGAGGGTCTCGGGCCAGGTGGAGAACTTCGACTTGAGGGCGACGGTGAAGGTCTTGTCGTCCTTGACGACCAGACCGGACATGGTCTTGGTCTTGGGGTCCCCGGAGGCGGGGTGCAGGTCTTCGTAGCCGACGATGTCGGAGAAGAACGGCGAGTTGTTCTGCTTGTTGCGCACGTCCGCCGCGTAGTTCCACGCGTCCACGAAGGACTTGGCGGTCACGGGCTCGTCGTTGCTGAACTTCCAGCCGTCCTTCAGCGTGACCGTGAAGTTCTGGCTGTCGGCGGTCTCGATCTTGTCGGCGACCATGTTCTTGGCCTCGCCGGTCTTGGGGTCGTACCGCTTCAGACCCCGGAAGAGCATGTCGAGGACCTTGCCGCCCTGCACCTCGTTGGTGTTGGCGGGCTCCAGCGGGTTCTGCGGGTCACCCCACGAGGAGCTGATGATTCCCGCGCCACCGCCCCCGCCGCTGTCGCTTCCGCCGCCGCAGGCCGTCGCCGCGAGGGCGACGGCCACCGCACATGCGGCCCACTTGGCGTGGGTGGCTCCGCGCATGGAGTGCCTCCTATGGATCCCAAGACTCACTTGGGGCCAATGTCACCCCATATGGGGTTCTTCGCACTCCCGGTTGGACCGATTGCACCCGCGCGCCGAGCCCCTGTCACCCCTGCGAGTGCAAAGGGAGCTCCCAGGTGTCGACCGCGTAGTGCACGGCCATGCCGTGCGCCTCGTACAGCGCGAGTGCGCCGGTTTCGTTGTGGGTGTCCACGCCGAGGCCCAGGGTGTCGCGGCCGCGCGCCGCGTAGGCGGCGAAGGCGTGGCGCAGCAGGTACGAGCCGATGCCCCGGCCGCGCAGGTGCCGGGCGACGCCGATGTGGCTCACCCATCCCATGCTGGTGCGGTCGTCCCGGGTCAGCAGGACCCCGATGTCGCCGTGGCCGGGCAGGCTGGCGATCCAGACCAGCGACCAGTCCAGACCGCGCCCGTCGATGTGGTCCAGCCAGGTCTCGTACGGGCGCTCCACGTGGCCGAAGTGCTGGGCGAAGGTCTCCTCGACCAGGGCGTGGGCCCGCGTCCGGTCGGCCTCGTCGGCGGCGCAGTCGCGCAGGGTGAGCCCGGGGGGCGCGGCCGGGGCGGTGTCGGCGGTCTCGTCGAGCGGCCGGGTCATCACCTGGTAGTGGCGCACGGTGCGGTAGCCGCGGGCGGCGAGGAGGCCGAGATCCAGGGTGGGTTTCACGTTGAGCTGGAGCCGCAGCCGGCCTTCCCGCTCGCCGCCGTTCATCTGGTGGGCCCGTGCCTCCATCAGCTCCAGCAGCCGGACGGCGGCCTCGTCGTGGCCGGGCAGTACGTAGTGGTCGCAGTCGACGCGGCCCGGACCGGAGTCGGCCCAGACCAGGCCGTAGGCGACGAGCTGCCCGTCGGCGAAGGCGAGCCAGGAGTCGCTGGCGAGGTCGACGCCGGGGTGCAGGAGGTCGGCCTCGACGGTGCCCAGGTCGGTCTCGGGCCGGCCGATCTCGATCACGTCGACGGCGTTGAGGAGGGCGCACACGTCCGCGGCGTCCCCGGGCCCGGCGGGCCGTACGGTCAGCACACGAACCCCGCGACGATCTCCTCGCCCTCGGTGTCCCCGGTGGGGACGAAGCCGAGGGAGGCGTACAGGGCGGCGGCCGCGCCGTTGGCCCGGTCGTAGGACAGCCTGATCTCCCGGCAGTCGGGCAGCGCCGCGAGCCGTCCCATCAGCAGGGTGAGCGCGGCCCGGCCGACGCCCGCGCCCTGCTCGGCGGCGTCCACCACCATCCCGCCGACCCAGTGGGCCTTCTCTTCCTCGTCGTGGGCCCACATGATGTGGCCGACCGCGAGGTCGTCCGCGTAGACGCCGAGCGAGGTCCACTCCCCCTCGCGCTCGGAGAGCAGCAGGTAGCGGGCGGCCAGGGCGGCGACGAACTCCCGCTGGTCGTCGCGCGGGGCGATGTCGGCGACGGCGCGCCAGTTCTCCGCGTCCACCGGGCGAAGGGTGATGCGCCGGCCTCGCCGGTCGCGCTGGTTCTCGGTCATCCGGCCACTCTCGGCCGGGGCGCCGGGCGGCCGCAACCGGCTTTTTCAGGACGCCGCCGACGCCCCGCGCGGGGACGCCGGAACGCCCGGGCCGGACGGATCCGGCCCGGGCGTTCCGGGAGTGCGTACCGCTGTGCGGGATCAGACGGCCAGGATGGCCTTCTCCTCCGCGAAGTGGCAGGCCGACTCGTGCGCGGCCAGGGTGTCCACACCCTGGAAGCGCGTCGGGATCGCCAGCAGCGGCTCCTCCGTGGAGCAGCGCTCCTCGGCCTTCCAGCAGCGGGTGCGGAAGCGGCAGCCCGACGGCGGGTTGGCCGGGGAGGGCACGTCGCCGGTCAGGATGATCCGCTCGCGGCCCTCGCGGGCGTCCGGGTCCGGGACCGGGACGGCGGAGAGCAGCGCCTGCGTGTACGGGTGCGTCGGGTGGTCGTAGATCTGCGCGTCGGTACCGATCTCGGCCATCTTGCCGAGGTACATGACGCCCACGCGGTCCGAGATGTGCCGGACGATCGACAGGTCGTGCGCGATGAAGACGTAGGAGAGGTCGAACTCGTCCTGGAGCTTCTCCATCAGGTTGATGACCTGGGCCTGCACCGACACGTCGAGCGCGGAGACCGGCTCGTCGCAGATGATGATCTCCGGGTTGAGCGCGAGGCCGCGGGCGATGCCGATGCGCTGGCGCTGGCCGCCGGAGAACTGGTGCGGGTAGCGGTTGATGTACTCCGGGTTCAGGCCCACCACGTCCAGGAGCTCCTGGACCTTGCGGCGCCGGTCGCCCTTGGGGGCCACCTCGGGGTGGATCTCGTACGGCTCGCCGATGATGTCGCCGACCGTCATGCGCGGGTTCAGCGAGGTGTACGGGTCCTGGAACACCATCTGGATGTTGCGGCGGACGGCCTTGAGGGCCTTGCCGGACAGCTTGGTGATGTCCTGGCCCTTGTAGAAGACCTCGCCGGCGGTGGCCTTCTCCAGGCTCATCAGCAGCTTGGCGACGGTGGACTTGCCACAGCCGGACTCGCCGACGATGCCGAGGGTCTCACCCCGGTAGAGGTCGAACGAGACGCCGTCGACGGCCTTGACCGCGCCGATCTGCTTCTTGAACAGGATGCCCTGGGTCAGCGGGAAGTGCTTGACCAGGTTGCGGACCTGGAGGATCGGCTCGCGCTCGACGGCGTTCTTGGTGAGCTCAGCCATGGATCTGCTCCTTCCAGAAGTGGCACGCGCTGGTGCGGCCGGCCATTTCGGTGCCGTCCTGCTCGGACACCGGGTGCAGGACCGGCACCTCGGTACGGCAGATGTCCTGCGCCTTCGGGCAGCGCGGGTTGAAGGCGCAGCCCGAGGGGATGTTCAGCAGGTTGGGCGGCAGGCCCTTGATGGCGTAGAGCTCCTGGCCCTTCTGGTCCAGGCGCGGGATCGAGTCCAGCAGACCGCGGGTGTACGGGTGCGCCGGGCGCTTGTAGATCTCGTGGACCGGGGCGTTCTCGACGATCCGGCCGCCGTACATGACGGCGATCTTGTCCGCGACGTCGGCGACCACGCCGAGGTCGTGGGTGATCAGGATCAGACCCATGTTCATCTCGCTCTGGAGCTCCGCGAGCAGGTCCATGACCTGGGCCTGGACCGTCACGTCGAGAGCCGTGGTGGGCTCGTCGGCGATGATCAGGTCGGGCTCCAGGGCCATCGCCATGGCGATCATGATGCGCTGGCGCATACCGCCGGAGAACTGGTGCGGGTAGTCACCCACGCGCGCCTTGGCGGCGGGGATCTTCACGCGGTCCATGAGCTCGACGGCCTTGGCCGTGGCGTCCTTCTTGGACATCCCGCGGTGGACGCGGAACATCTCGCCGAGCTGGGCGCCCACGGTGTGCACCGGGTTCAGCGAGGAGAGCGCGTCCTGGAAGATCATGGCGATCTTCTGGCCGCGGACCTTGCGGAACTCCTCGGCCGGCAGCTTCAGCAGGTCGGTGCCCTGGAAGAGGATCTCGCCGGACGGGATCCTGCCCGGGGGCATGTCGAGGATGCCCATGATGGCCTGCGCCGTCACGGACTTGCCGGAGCCGGACTCGCCGAGGACGGCGAGGGTCTCGCCGGCGTTCACGGAGTACGAGACTCCGTTGACGGCCTTGGCGACACCGTCGCGGGTGTGGAACTCGACGTGCAGGTCGCGCACTTCGAGCAGGGGGGTCCCCTCCGGCGCCGAACGGGGCGCGGGGACGTTCGAGGTCTTGTCGATGATGGTCAACGTACGCCCTTCCTCAGCGCAGCTTCGGGTCGAGGGCGTCGCGGACCGCGTCGCCGACCATGATGAACGCGAGCACGGTGATGCTCAGCGCGGCGGCCGGGAACAGCAGCACGTGAGGAGCCTGCAGCCAGCGGACGGAAGCGTCGCTGACCATGAGGCCCCAGGAGATCTCCGGAGGCTGGACGCCGATACCGAGGTACGACAGGGCCGCTTCGGCGGAGATGTACACACCCAGGCTGATCGCGCCGACCACGATGACGGGGGCGACGGCGTTCGGCAGGATGTGGCGGGTCGTGATACGCAGGGTGCCGGCGCCGAGGGCGCGGGCGGCCATCACGTAGTCGTTGTTCTTGTTCGCCAGGACCGAGGACCGCATGATGCGGAAGATCTGCGGCCAGCCCAGGGTGGCGAGGACCAGGGAGACGGTCCAGGCGTTGCCCTTGAGGCCGGACATGATCAGCATGCCGCCGAGCAGCAGCGGGATGGCGAAGAAGATCTCGGTGAAGCGGGACAGGATGCTGTCCACGATGCCGCCCGCCCAGCCGGCCACCAGGCCGAGGGCGCCACCGACGAGGATCACCAGGGTGGTGGTGGTGATACCGACGATGACCGAGTTCCGGGCCGCCCACACGGTGCGCGTGTAGATGTCGCAGCCCTGGATGTCGTAGCCGAACCAGTGGTCCGCGCTCGGGGTCTTGAGCGAGTTCTGCAGGGTGCAGGCGGTGCCCTCGAAGGGGCTGCCGTCGGTGAACCACTGCGGAACGACGGACAGCACCAGCATGACCAGCACCAGGAACGAACCGATCAGGAAGATCGGGTTGCGGCGCAGGTCGTACAGGGCGTCGGACCAGAGGCTGGCCTCGCGGTCCTTCTTCTTGCCACGCTTGGGCTCCTTGGCGGGCGCGGCGCTCGCGGAGGAGGTCCCTTCGGCGGTCTGGGTGTCGGTCAACTCGTCCCCCACCGTAGTCGTGTCACGCATAGCGGATCCTCGGGTCGAGCACGGCGTAGAGCAGGTCCACGACCAGGTTGGCAAGGAGGTACACGAGGACGAGGAGGGTGACGACACCCACGACGACCACGCCCTGCTTCTGGTAGACGTACATCGCCAGCGTGCCGCCGATGCCGTGGATGTTGAAGATCTTCTCGGTGATGACCGCGCCGCCCATGAGGGCACCGAGGTCCGCACCGAGGAAGGTGACGATCGGGATCAGCGCGTTGCGCAGCGCGTGGTTCACGACGACACGGCGACGGGGCAGGCCCTTCGCGGTGGCGGTGCGCACGTAGTCGGCGCGCATCGTCTCCATCAGGCTGGTACGGGTCAGTCGGGCCACGTACGCGAGCGAGGTCGAGGCGAGCACGAATGCCGGGAGGAGGTACGCCCGGATTCCGTCGGACTCGTTGAAGGAGACGGGGAAGAAGTCGATTCCCCAGCTGTTCTTGAGCTGGACGCCCAGCGTCAGCTGGAGCACGAAGCCGGTGACGAAGACCGGGATCGAGATGACCATCAGCGTCGAGATCAGCACGAGCTGGTCGATGAACTTGCCCCGGCGTAGAGCCGCCATGACGCCCGCCGTGACGCCGACGAGGGCCTCGATGACGAACGAGATCAGGGCGAGGTTGATCGTGTAGGGGAAGGCCTCGGTGATGAGGTCGAGGACCTTGCGGCCCTGGAGGGTCTCACCGAAGTCGCCCCGGAACAGACCCGTGAAGTAGTTCCAGTACTGGAGCAGGAACGGGTCGTCGAGGTTGTACTTGTCGCGCAGCATCGCCGCGACGATCGGGTCGGCCTTCTTGTCGCCCGCGAGCGCCTGAATGGGGTCGCCAGGCAGGAAGAAGCACAACCAGTAAATGAGGAGCGTGGCGCCGATCAGTACAGGGATTGCCTGTATGAGGCGGCGGATGAGGTAGCGGCCCATCAGACCTCCAGCAGAAGAACAGGGGGAAGGGGCAGGCCGGCGGAAACCTGATTCCGCCTGCCCGCCCCCGGTGTCCCCTTAGTGAAGAGGGGTGTTAGTTGAGCTCGACGTTCGCCAGGTCCATGCGGCCCTGCGCGTCGACCTCGACGTTCTTCACGGTCTTGGAGTAGGCCGAAGAAGACATGTACGAGAAGACCGGGATGTACGGAAGGTCCTTGATGAGCACGTCATCGGCCTTCTGGTACAGCTTGAGGCCCTCGGCGGCGTCGGTCGCCGTGTCGGCCTGGTCCATCAGCTTCTCGAACTCTTCGTTGACGTAACCGCCGTAGTTCGAGCCGTTCTCGATCGCGACCTTCGAGAAGATCGGACGCAGGTAGTTCTCCGCGGCCGGGTAGTCCATGGACCAGCCCATGCGGAAGGCGCCCTTGTACTTGCGCGCCTGGAGGTCGTCCAGCATGTCACCGAACTTGGTGAACGGCTTGGCGGTGACCTCGATGCCGAGGTTCGCCTTCAGCTGGTTGGCGACGGCCTCGATCCATTCCTTGTGGCCGCCGTCGGCGTTGTAGCCGATCTCCATCTTGTTGCCCGGAACGCCACCCGCCTGGGTGAACAGCTCCTTGGCCTTGGTCGGGTTGTAGACCACGGCGTCGCCCAGGGCGCCCTTGCGGTAGCCCGGGATGATCGGGCTGATGAAGTCGTCAGCCGGCTTGCGGGTGCCGTTGAAGATCGTCTTGGCGATGGTCTCCCGGTCGATCGCCATGGAGATCGCCTTGCGGATCTCAACCTTGCCGAAGGCCTCGGGGTTGGTGGAGATCGGCAGACCGACGTAGCCGACACCGGACTCGGGCTTGTAGATGTAGCGGTCGCCGAACTCCTGGGAGACGGTGGCCAGCGCCGAGACGGGGAGCTTGTCGACGATCTGGATGGTGTCGGCGCGCAGGTCGTTGTACGCCGTGTCCAGGTTGTCGTACACCTTGAAGGTGACGCCGTCGAGCTTGGCGCGACCCTCGGCCGGGTACTTGTCGTACTTCTTGACCTTGATCTGCTTGTTGTGCTCCCAGGCGCCGTCCATCTGGAAGGGGCCGTTGCCGATCGGCGACTCGCCGAACTTCTTCGGGTCGGCGTCGAAGGCGGCGGGCAGCGGGTAGAACGCCGTGTAGCCCAGCATCGTCTTGAACTGCGAGAAGGGGTTCTTCAGCGTGACGCTGAAGGTCTTCTCGTCGACGATCTTCAGGCCCTTGAGCTCGGTGGCCGTGGGCTTCTTGTCCTTGCCCGGGGCCAGCTCGTCGGAGCCCTCGATCTTGTCGAAGAAGGGCAGGCCCTCAGCGGCGTTGTCCTGGTTGGCGCCCCAGTTCCAGGCACGGACGAAGGACTTGGCGTCGACCTTCTCACCGTTGTGGAAGGTGTAGCCGTCCTTGATCTTGATCGTCCAGGTCTTCGAGTCCGTGGTCTCGATGGACTCGGCGACCGCAAGCTTCGGCTCGTTGGTCTTGTTGTCGTACTTGACCAGGCCGGTGAAGACCGCGTTGAGGACCTCGGCGCCCTCGGTCTCGGCGGTGTTCTGCGGCACCAGACCGTGCTGCGGCTCGCCGAGCACCACGGTGATGTTGCCGCCGGCCTTGCCGTCGGACTTCGAGTCACTGCTGGTGCTGCAAGCCGTCGCGGCCATCGCCACGATGACGGCACCCGCGACCCACTTGGCGCTCGTTGCTCCGCGCATGGGTAATTGCCTCCTCAGGAGTCACTGTCGATACGTGAGGGAACCGGCCTCGCTGACACCCCTGACAGCGAAATCCGGACCCGTCGTGTGTGCTCGTGAGTCGACGCTCCCCACAGCGTGTGACCCATTGACCCGAGCTCAATGGAGCCATCCTCGGGGACACCCAGACCGTAAACCACACTTAAGTGGTCTCGTTTTCACAACATCACCGCAGGTCGAAAACCCGAAATCCGGACAAACAGATAGGAGACAGACACGTGCGAAACGGACGGTTAGCTCACCATCCGGTGAGTCACGGTCGGTATCCGGACACCAGAACGCAACAATCCGCTTGACAGAAGCGAACAGCCCCTCCTCGCACGATCTTCGTACGAGGAGGGGCTGTTCATTCAAGCCAGGCCGCCGAGCGGCCCGGATGCTACTTGGCGGACTTGGCGCGCGACGCGGTGCGCGAGCGCTCCTTCTGGTCCAGGACGACCTTGCGGATGCGGACGGCCTCCGGGGTCACCTCGACGCACTCGTCGTCGCGGCAGAACTCCAGGGACTGCTCCAGGGAGAGCTTGCGGGGCGGCACCACGTTCTCGGTGTTGTCCGCGGAAGCCGCACGCATGTTGGTGAGCTTCTTCTCCTTGGTGATGTTCACGTCCATGTCGTCGGAGCGCGAGTTCTCACCGACGATCATGCCCTCGTAGACCTCGGTGCCGGGCTCGGTGAACAGGACACCGCGCTCCTGCAGGTTGATCATCGCGAACGGGGTGACGGCACCGGCGCGGTCGGCGACCAGCGAACCGTTGTTACGGGTGACCAGCTGGCCGAACCACGGCTCGTGGCCCTCGTGGATCGAGTGGGCGATGCCCGTACCGCGGGTGTTCGTCAGGAACTCCGTACGGAAGCCGATGAGACCGCGCGACGGGACGACGAACTCCATGCGGACCCAGCCGGAGCCGTGGTTCGACATGTTGTCCATGCGGCCCTTGCGGACGCCCATGAGCTGCGTGACCGCGCCCATGTGCTCCTCGGGGACGTCGACCGTCATGCGCTCGACCGGCTCGTGCACCTTGCCGTCGATCTCCTGCGTGACGACCTGCGGCTTGCCGATGGTCAGCTCGAAGCCCTCGCGGCGCATCTGCTCGACCAGGATGGCGAGCGCGAGCTCACCACGGCCCTGGACCTCCCAGGCGTCGGGACGCTCGGTGTCGAGCACGCGGAGCGAGACGTTACCGATCAGCTCGCGGTCGAGGCGGTCCTTGACCTGGCGCGCGGTGACCTTGCGGTCCTTGACCGCGGCCTTGGCGTCCGCGCCCTTGCCCGTGCCGCCGCGGCCGACCATCGGGGAGGTGTTCGTACCGATGGTCATGGAGATCGCCGGCTCGTCGACCGAGATCAGCGGGAGTGCGATCGGGTTCTCCGGGTCGGCCAGGGTCTCGCCGATCATGATCTCGGGGATACCGGCGACCGCGCAGATGTCGCCCGGGCCCGCCACCTCGGCCGGCTTGCGGGTGAGCGCCTCGGTCATCATCAGCTCGGTGATGCGGACGTTCGACTGGCTGCCGTCACGCTTGATCCAGGTGACGGTCTGGCCCTTGCGCAGCTCGCCCTGCTCGACGCGCAGGAGCGCGATGCGGCCGAGGAAGTTGTCGGCGTCCAGGTTGGTGACGTGGGCCTGGAGGGGCGCCTCGTCGTCGTAGACCGGGGCGGGGACGTGCTCCAGGATCGTGGAGAAGAACGGCTCCAGGCTGTCGCTGTCCGCGGGGACGGTGCCGTCCTCGGGCTTGGTCAGCGAGGCGATGCCGTCACGGCCGCAGGCGTAGACGATCGGGAACTCGATCTGGTCCTCGGTGGCGTCCAGGTCCAGGAAGAGGTCGTACGTGTCGTTGACGACCTCGTCGATCCGGGAGTCCGGGCGGTCGGTCTTGTTGATGCAGAGGATGACCGGCATGTTCGCCTGCAGGGCCTTGCGCAGGACGAAGCGGGTCTGGGGCAGCGGACCCTCGGAGGCGTCCACCAGCAGAACGACGGCGTCCACCATCGACAGACCGCGCTCGACCTCACCACCGAAGTCGGCGTGGCCGGGGGTGTCGATGATGTTGATCGTGATCGGGGCCCCGCCGTCCTTGGGGTGATACTTCACCGCCGTGTTCTTGGCGAGGATCGTGATGCCCTTCTCACGCTCCAGGTCGTTCGAGTCCATCATGCGGTCGTCGAGCTGCTGGTGGGCGGCGAAGGCACCGGCCTGCTTGAGCATGGCATCGACGATGGTCGTCTTGCCATGGTCGACGTGGGCGACGATGGCGACGTTACGGATGTCGTGGCGCGTGGGCACTTCGGCGCTTCTCCCGGGATCGTGGATGGCGTCGCGTACGGCCTGGCACGCGCGCCTCGACCGGGCGAAAACCTGCCACGGCCTTACCCCATCGTACGTCGAGTGGCGGGAACCGCCTGCCGGGGGGTCTGTCAAGAGGCCGGACGAATGAGCACGGCCGGATACGGGGTGGGGAGTCCCGGCCTGTGCGAGAGCCTTGAAACATGCGGGTCAACGGGTATCCACGACCTTGCCCGCCGGGGATCCGGCGGGCAAGGGACTTGAGTCACATCTGAGGTTCCGCGCCGAAGCTCAATCTCCGCGGCACCTGTTTGTCGCTACTTCTTCTTCTTTGCGTCCTTCGCCGCCGTCGGCGGCTTCTTCCAGCCGATGTCCTGGAAACGGGGGGCGCCGAGGCCGAAGGCGCCGGCATTGGCCAGGGCGGGCTTGGCGGCGACCAGCTCGGGACGCTGGTAGAGCGGGATGGAGCCGGCCGCGGCCCAGATCCGGGCGTCGGCCTTGCGCATCAGCTCGCGGGCCTCGTCCTCGTCCAGCTCGCCGACCGCCTCGTCGAACAGCTGGTCGATGTGGTCGGTGCCGACGCGGGTGTAGTTCTGCTCGACGAGCAGCGACCCGTCCGCGGCCGGCTCCGGCTTGGCGAAGATCGGCCGGGCGTCGGTGGCGGGGTAGGCGGTCGCCGGCCAGGAGTAGAGGGCCAGGTCGTACTGGCCCGAGGCGATGTGGTCCTTGAAGAAGCTCTCGTCGGCCACCTTGGTCAGCTCGGTGTTCACCCCGACCTTGTGGAGCATCTGCGAGATCCGCTCGGCGACCGTGCGCAGCGGCTCCGAGCCGGGACCCGCCGGCAGGACGAAGCGCAGGGTGAGCGGCTTGCCGTCCTTGGCGAGCATCGAACCCGAGGTACGGGCGGCCTGCTTGGCCGGGGCCGGGGCCGGGGAGGCCTCCGCCGCCGCTTCGCCGTCGCGGGCCGGGCTGCGCTTGCCGTCGTCGACCGCGTCGGCGGCGCCGTCCGCCGCGGCGTCGGCCGCCGTCTCGGCCTGGGTGAGGATCAGGGCCTGCTGCTGGGCCGCCAGCGGGGCGGGGGCCAGCACCGGGGAGGGCCGGGCGCCGTGGGCGAAGCGGTCCGCGTCGACGATCTCCCCGTCGGGGAGGTAGAACCCCTCGGGCAGCTCCGAGCCGACCAGGCTCTCCGTGGCCTCGTGGTCGCCGATGCGGACGCCCCGCGCGGCGAGCAGGCCGGCGGCGGGTCCTGCGAGCGGCCCGGCGGCGGGCTTGGCGCCCGGCTTCGCCGGCGGCTTGTCGTCCTGGCCGACGATGTACAGGCCGTCGTTGCCCGTGCCCGGCCCCGCCGGGGTCTTCGAGTCGTCCGTCGCCTCCTCGCCCTCCGGGCCCGCCTTCGCGCCGGCCGGCTCCGTGAGCTTGCCGCCCCGGCGCCAGCCCGCGTCCGCGAGCAGCGCCTGGGCCGCCTGGGTGTCCTGGCCGCCGAGGGCGTCGCTGTTGTCGGCGTACGCCCGCTGCCCGGCCAGCGCCACGTGGCTGCCGACGGGCTTGGCGGGCAGGCCCAGGGGCTTCAGTACGATCTCGGCCAGCGCCCGGCGGTCCAGCGCCCGGGCCACCGCCCGGCGCACCCGCTCGTCGGCGAGCGGCCCGGAGGCCCCGTTCATGGCGAGCTGCGTGTAGGCCGGCTCCAGGGACTTGCGCACGGTGAAGGCGCGCAGGGCCTTCTGCTCGTCGGCGTACTTCTTCACCGCCTCGGCGTTCTTCTGCCGGGTCTCCTGCTCCGTCTTGGCCAGCGCCTCGTCCGCGCCGAAGGCGCGCGCCCAGGACAGCGTGGCCTGCGCCGCCGTCACGGAGGCGGCCGGGCCGTGCGAGCCGCTCCCCGGGGCGGCGTCCCGGTGGGCCAGTGCGATCCGGTCGGCGCCCGAGCGGTCGATCTCCGCCAGGTCCACCTTCCCGGCCGCCAGCGCGGCCGCCCGTTCGGCCCGGGGCACCGCCGTCAGGATCAGGGTGTCCAGCTTGGCCGGCTGGCCCCACCAGCGGGGGTTGCGGGTCAGGGCCGCGGTACCGGTCTTCTTGTCGATGGCCCCGAGGCCGAAGGGCCCGGCGGTGACCTTGAGGGTGCCGCGCGCCCCCTCGTTGAAGGCGTCCGGGGTGCCGGTGACCTGCTTGGGGTAGAGCGGGCTGAAGAGGGAGCGCCAGTCGGCGTACGGCTTGACGAAGGTGACCTTGACCTCCAGGTCCGTCTTGCCCCGCTCGATCTTCTCGATCCGGTCGTATCCGGCGTTGCGCGCCGTCCAGTACGCCGAGTCCTTGCCGTTCAGGGCCCGCCACTGCGCCACGAAGTCGGCCGCGCCGATCTCGCGGCCGTCGCTCCACACCGCCTGCTGGTTCAGCTTGTACACGACGACCTGCTTGGGCTCCCGCTCGGCGACCTCCGCCTTCTCCAGGTAGTCGGGATTGGCCACCGGCCGCCCCTTGGCGTCGAGCACGAACAGCTGGGGCAGCACCGCCCCGGCGATCTTGGTGGTGGCGGCGTCCGCGTCGGCCTGGAAGGTGTTCAGGGTGTCCGGGAGGGTGTCCACGGCCCAGCGCACCACGCCGCCGTCGGCGACCTTCTCGCGGACCGTCGTCGCGATGTCCTGGCCCGCGGCGGCCGGGCCGCCCTCCTCTTCGCCCGCACCGCAGCCCGCGAGCAGCGGCAGTGCGAGGACTCCCGAGGTGAGGAGCGCCAAGGACCTGCGCCTTCTCTGGGACATGGGTGGTACCTCCGGGGCAGGACAAAGGGGGAGTTTGATCACGTTCGGCGGTATATGGAGCTGATCACACTGGGTGCGGAAACCCACTGAAATCGACGCCCCGCCGCACCCCTCGCAGCGGCCCCGCGCCACGCCGCGAACCCCACCCGTGCGGACCAATCCCGCTTGCGCCACGAGCGGGCGTTCCCCCGGGAGAGGGATGAGAATGGGGTGCAGGGAGGGGCGCACGATTCACGCCTGCGCGCCCGCAATTGCTGCACGTCCCTTCACAACCGGGGACGGGAAGCGCGACACTCGCAGGCGCACATGAGCGTTGCCACCGCACCTGCGGAAGTGAGGGCAAATCATGTCCCTGCAAGACGATCTGAGTGCCGTACGGCGCAACCTGGACGAGCTGACGCGCAAGGTCGAGCAGCTGGAACAGCGGGCCGAACGGCAGAAGCCGCCGGCGGCCGCGCCGGATCCGTCCCGGATGGTGACGGTGCCGGACACCCCGTACGACAGCTCGCTGTGGACGGACTCCGACGACGAGGGCCTCGGCGCCCGCGACCGCCGCGCCCCCTGACCCGGGCGGCACGGCCGGCCGCACGCCCCGTACCCCCCGGCACCGGAACCGGCACCCGTAACCCGTAACCCGACCGAACAACCCCCATCAGGCCCGTCAGGCCCCGCCGTCCGCGGCGGGGTCTCCCGGTCCACCCCTCATCACTCCACCCGGAGTCCCTCTTGGCCACAGGCACGGACTTGCCACCCTCCAACCGGCCCCGGCAGCGGCCCGCGGGCGTCCACGACGCCTCCCGGGCCGCCATCGCGGCCCGGCACCTGCGGACCGACAGGTGGTGGCTGGCCCCCGCCGGCACCGCTGCCGGCCTGCTCGCCTTCATCGTCTACTCGACCTGGCGGGCCTTCGCGAACGCCGACTACTACGCCGCCCCGTACGTCTCGCCCTTCTACTCGCCGTGTCTCGCGGAGAACTGCGAGACGATGCGCGGCGGACCGAACCTCGACCTGTTCGGCAGCTGGTGGGGCCTGTCCCCCGCCCTGCTGATCCTGATCTTCCCGCTCGGCTTCCGGCTGACCTGCTACTACTACCGCAAGGCCTACTACCGGGGCTTCTGGGCCTCGCCGCCGGCCTGCGCGGTCGCCGAGCCGCACTCCTCGTACACCGGTGAGACCCGCTTCCCGCTGATCTTCCAGAACATGCACCGGTACTTCTTCTACGCGGCGCTGCCGGTCGCGGGCATCCTCACCTACGACACCGTGCTGACCTTCCGCAACGACCGGTACGAGTGGGGCCACATGGGCCTCGGCACCCTGCTGTTCGTCACCAACATCGTGCTGATCTGGGCGTACACGCTGTCCTGCCACTCCTGCCGGCACATCATGGGCGGCCGCCTGAAGCACTTCTCCAAGCACCCGGTGCGCTACCGGCTGTGGGGCTGGGTCAGCCGGCTCAACTCCCGCCACATGCTGCTGGCCTGGGCCTCGCTGATCAGCGTCGCCCTGTGCGATCTGTACGTGTACCTGCTGGCGAGCGGCGCCTTCACCGACCCGAGGATCTTCTGAGATGGCTCAAGTGGAACGGCAGCAGTGGGACGTGGTCGTCGTCGGCGCGGGCGGCGCCGGCCTGCGGGCCGCGATCGAGGCCCGGGAGCGGGGCGCCCGTACGGCCGTGATCTGCAAGTCCCTCTTCGGCAAGGCCCACACGGTGATGGCGGAGGGCGGGATCGCCGCCTCCATGGGCAACGTCAACGAGGGCGACAACTGGCAGGTGCACTTCCGCGACACCATGCGCGGCGGGAAGTTCCTCAACCAGTGGCGGATGGCCGAGCTGCACGCCAAGGAGGCCCCGGACCGGGTCTGGGAGCTGGAGACCTGGGGCGCGCTCTTCGACCGCACGCCCGACGGGAAGATCTCCCAGCGCAACTTCGGCGGGCACGAGTACCCGCGCCTCGCGCACGTCGGCGACCGGACCGGCCTGGAGCTGATCCGCACGCTCCAGCAGAAGATCGTCCAGCTCCAGCAGGAGGACTTCAAGGAGTACGGGGACTACGAGGCCCGGCTCAAGGTCTTCCAGGAGTGCACGGTCACGAGGGTTCTGAAGGACCGCGGCCCGCAGGACGGCCAGAGGGTCTCGGGGGCCTTCTGCTACGAGCGCGAGTCCGGCCGGTTCTTCGTCCTGGAGGCCCCCGCCGTCGTACTGGCCACGGGCGGGATCGGGAAGTCCTTCAAGACGACGTCCAACTCGTGGGAGTACACGGGCGACGGCCACGCGCTCGCGCTGCTCGCGGGCGCTCCCCTGCTGAACATGGAGTTCGTGCAGTTCCACCCGACCGGCATGGTCTGGCCGCCCTCCGTGAAGGGCATCCTCGTCACCGAGTCGGTGCGCGGCGACGGCGGGGTGCTGCGCAACAGCGAGGGCAAGCGGTTCATGTTCGACTACGTGCCGGACGTCTTCAAGGAGAAGTACGCCGAGTCGGAGGAGGAGGGCGACCGCTGGTACGAGGACCCGGACCACAACCGGCGCCCGCCCGAGCTGCTCCCCCGCGACGAGGTGGCCCGCGCGATCAACTCCGAGGTCAAGGCCGGGCGCGGCTCCCCGCACGGCGGGGTGTTCCTGGACGTGTCCACCCGGATGCCGGCGGAGCGGATCAAGCGGCGGCTGCCCTCCATGTACCACCAGTTCAAGGAGCTGGCGGACGTGGACATCACCGCCGAGCCGATGGAGGTGGGCCCGACCTGCCACTACGTCATGGGCGGCATCGCGGTCGACTCGGACACCGCCGCCACGGTCGGGGTCCCGGGGCTGTTCGCCGCGGGCGAGGTCGCGGGCGGCATGCACGGCTCGAACCGCCTCGGCGGCAACTCCCTCTCCGACCTGCTGGTCTTCGGCCGCCGGGCCGGGCTGCACGCGGCGCAGTACGCGGCCTCGGACACCGCCCGCAACCCGGTGGACCAGTCCCTGGTGGACGAGGCGGCGGCGGAGGCGCTGGCCCCCTTCCACGCGGCCGAGGGCGCGGAGAACCCGTACAGCCTCCACCAGGAACTCCAGACGACCATGAACGACCTCGTCGGGATCATCCGCCGCGAGGGCGAGATGGCCGAGGCGCTGGAGAAGCTCGCGACCCTGCGCCGGCGGGCCTCCCGGGCCGGGGTCGAGGGGCACCGGCAGTTCAACCCCGGCTGGCACCTGGCGCTGGACCTGCGGAACATGCTGCTGGTCAGCGAGTGCGTGGCCCGCGCGGCCCTGGAGCGCACCGAGAGCCGGGGCGGCCACACCCGGGAGGACTGCCCGTCGATGGAGCGGTCCTGGCGCCCGGTGAACCTGCTGTGCCGGCCGGTCGACCCGGCGCCCGCGGACCCGGCAGCCGACCGGATCGAGCTGACCCGGGTCCGTACCGACCCCATCCGACCCGACCTGCTCGCGCTCTTCGAGAAGGAAGAGCTGGTCAAGTACCTCGCCGAAGAGGAGCTCTACGAGTGACTACCTACGATGCCGCGTTCCGGATCTGGCGGGGCGACGCGGAGGGCGGGGAACTGCGGGACTTCACCGTCGAGGTGCACGACGGCGAGGTGGTCCTGGACATCGTCCACCGGCTCCAGGCCACCCAGGCCTCGGACCTCGCGGTGCGCTGGAACTGCAAGGCGGGCAAGTGCGGTTCGTGCAGCGCGGAGGTCAACGGCCGGCCGCGGCTGATGTGCATGACGCGCATGTCCACCTTCGACCGGGCCGAGACGATCACCGTCACGCCGCTGCGCGCCTTCCCGGTCGTACGGGACCTGGTCACGGACGTGTCGTTCAACTACCAGAAGGCCCGGGAGGTCCCCGCCTTCGTGCCCCCGGCGGGGGTGGCTCCGGGCGAGTACCGGATGCAGCAGGTGGACGTGGACCGCTCGCAGGAGTTCAGGAAGTGCATCGAGTGCTTCCTGTGCCAGGACACCTGCCACGTGGTGCGCGACCACGAGGAGAACAAGACGGCCTTCGCGGGTCCGCGCTTCCTGATGCGGGTGGCGGAGCTGGACATGCACCCCCTGGACGCGGCGGCTTCGATCGGTCTGGACCGCAAGCGCACGGCCCAGGAGGAGCACGGGCTGGGCTACTGCAACATCACCAAGTGCTGCACCGAGGTCTGCCCCGAAGGCATCAAGATCACCGACAATGCGCTGATCCCGCTGAAGGAGCGGGCCGTGGACCGCAAGTACGACCCGCTCGTCTGGCTGGGCAACAAGATCCGGCGACGTAGCGACCCCCTGTAGTTCACTTCGCGGTGGACAATGCCCCCTGGATACGTCATTGACGTGATGTCAGGGGGCTTCGCGGTGCGGGTGGGGGATCAACTGGCCGGGCGCTACCGGCTGGACCGGCGGCTCGGGCAGGGCGGCATGGGCGAGGTGTGGCGCGCGCACGACACCACGCTGGACCGGGCCGTGGCGGTCAAGGTGCTGCTGGAGGCGGCCACGAACGACGAGTTGGTCGCCCGCTTCAGACGGGAGGCCACCATCGGGGCGCGGCTCCAGCACCCGGGCATCACGGTGGTGCACGACGTGGGGCAGCAGGACGGGCGGCTCTTCATCGTGATGGAGCTGCTGGCGGGCGAGGACCTGGCGTCGGTGCTGGCACGGGCGGCGGGCGGGCTGCCGCAGGACGTCGCGGTCGAGCTGGCGGCGCAGACCGCCGAGGCGCTGGCCGCCGCCCATGAGCAGGCCGTCATCCACCGGGATCTGAAGCCCGCCAATCTCTTCCTGCAGCCCGGGGGGCGGCTGAAGATCTGCGACTTCGGCATCGCGCACTCCTCGGACGCGACGGCGGGCTGGACGGTGACCGGCCGGATCTTCGGCAGCCCCCCGTACATGGCCCCCGAGCAGTGGCGGGGCGAGCGGGTGGACGCCCGGTGCGACCTGTACGCGCTGGGGGGCGTGCTGTACGCGCTGCTGACCGGGGAGCCGCCGTTCGGGCAGGCCGAGGGGCCGTACGTACTGATGCGCCGGCACATCGAGGAGGCTCCGCTCCCGCTGCGCGAGGCGGGTGCGCCGGTGGCCCCGGAGCTGGAGCGGCTGGTGCGGGAACTGCTCGCGAAGGACCCGGCGGACCGGCCCGAGTCGGCGCAGGCGGTCGGCAAGGCCCTGCGGTCGCTGTCGGGCGCGCCCGCTGCGGGCGGTGCGGCGCCGGACGTGGAGCCGCGTACGGGTCCGCGGGCGGTCGGCGCCCCCCACGATCCGGCGCCGACCGGCGGCAGCGGGATACCGGCCGCGGTACGGGAGTTCGTACGGGACCTCCTCCAGGAGGCGGAGGCGGAACTGGAGGGCCTGCCGCCCGCCGCGAACACCCGCGTGGAGGTGCTGGCCGTCGCCGCGGACGCCGCGGCCCGCTTCGACACGGGCCTCGCGCGCCGACTGCTCGCGGACGCCGAACTCGCCGCCTGGACCGGCGGCGACGGCGACGGGGCCCGGGTGGCCCGGCTGCTGACCTCCCTGGCCAAGGACACCGCCCCGCACGCCCCGGCCCGGTCCCTGCGGCTGCTGACGGACGCGCAGCAGGCGCTGTTCACGGTGTTCGGCTCCGACCGGCGCAGCGCGCTGCTCCCGGTCGCGCAGGAACTGGCCGGGCTCGCGCCGGAACAGGCCGCGCAGCTCACCGGGTACCACCACCTGGGCGGCCCCGTCGGCAGCAGGCTCCGGGCCCGGATCGACACGGCCGTCGCCGTGGCCGACCCCGGGCGGGCCGAGCAGGAGTTGTCGCTGATCGAGGACGCCGGTCGGCGCGCGACCGCGACGTACGACACCGTGCTCGCCCTGGCCGCCCGGGACCTGTCCGTCGCCCTGCGGCTCAGCGAGCGGATCGGCTCCGCGGGGGCCCGGCTGCTGGCCCTGTGCCAGATCACGCAGGACCGTAGCGCCGTCGGGGACTTCGCGGGCGCGGCGCAGGCGCTCGCGCATGCCGAGGAGGAGCTCCCCCGGGTGCTGGAGGAGCGGGCCGCGTGGCTGCGGGAGGAGGCGGCCCAGCTGGACGGCCGCGGGCAGCCCGCCGAGTCGGAGCGGCTGCGCGCCAGGGCCGCGGGACTGCTCGCCGGCCGGCTGGAGGCGGCGGGCGACGAGAAGGCCGACCACGCGCTGGCCTCGGTCGCGGCGGCCCGGGCGGCCGTCGAGCGGGGGACCCGGCCGCCGCTGGACCCGGCGCGGGCGCGGGAGCACGCCGAGCGGGCCAGGAGCCTGCCCGACGCGGCGCAGCGGGCCGGGGCGCTGGCCCGGATCGCCCGGGAGTGCGCGGCCTCGGGCACTGCGCCGTGGCTGCCCGAGGCGGCGGCCGACCCGGGGAGCCCGCCGCCGCACGGTGCGGCGGTCGTGGAGAGCGCCGAGTCCCGGGTCCGGCGGCCCGCCTGGGTCACGGGCGCACCGGGCGCACACGCCTGGCGCAGCGGTGACCGGCCGGACGCCCTGTACGCCGCCGGGGACGGGGTGGTGTGGCGGTCGAGGGTCGAGGTGGGCTGCGTACGGGCCGACGTGGGGGCGACCCGCTGGACGGCCTTCGCCGACGAGGGCACCGGCGCCCCGCCGCCCGGTCGGCCGGTGAGGGTGGCCT
This sequence comes from Streptomyces sp. NPDC037242, assembly GCF_055604165.1. Lineage (NCBI taxonomy): Bacteria > Bacillati > Actinomycetota > Actinomycetes > Kitasatosporales > Streptomycetaceae > Streptomyces > Streptomyces sp. NPDC037242. Next base: position 173,181 of record NZ_JBVJUY010000002.1, on the reverse strand, counting down.
GCCGGGCCGATGCCGGGACGGTGTACGTGGCCGTGTGGCGCGGTGCCGGTGCCGGTGCCGCTCCCGCCCCCGCGGTGCGGCTGGTGGCGCGGGATCCGCGGGACGGGCGGGTGCGCTGGTGGCGGGACCTGCCGGACGCGCGGCTGCTGCGGCCGGCCGGGAGCATGGTGCTGCACGGCGGGCCGGAGCGGCTGACCGCCCTGAGCGCGGCGACGGGCAAGACCGTGTGGACGCGCGAGTCTCCGCACGATCCGGCCCGGGTGCTGACGGTCGGCGGCGAGTGCGTGGTCCTCGTGGACGGCCCGCTGCGGCAGGGGCTGCGCCTGTCGGACGGGGAGCCGCTGTGGTCCTGGCCCCGGGGCGCGGGCCTCGCGCGCGGGGACGCGTGGTCTTCCGGTCCACTTGCGCACGTACTGGACGGGGACACCGTCCGGGCCCTGGAGCAGTCGACCGGCCGGGAGCTGTGGCACGTGCAGATCGGCACCCCGGCGGCGCGGGTGCTGGCGTGGCACGACACGGTGTACGTGGCCGCGTACCGCCCGGAACAGGGATGGGACACGGTGTTCGCGCTGGACGCGGAGACGGGCGAGGCGCGCTGGAAGCGCCCGCTGATCCGGCGCGACGGGCCGGACTGCGCCCTCGAACTCCTCGGTGTCCGGCCGGGCGGGCTGTACGTGAGGGCCGCGCGCCCGGGCCGGCGCGGGCTCCTCGGCAAGGTCGCCGAGCCGTTCGTCGCGGCGCTGGACCTGGCGACGGGCAGACCTCGCTGGCAGTACCCGGCCTCCGGCGACGGCGGGGCGGTTCTGATCGGGGACCACGTGGTCCTCCCCGACGTGCTGCTGACGGCCATCACGGTGCCCTGACGGGCGACCCGGCGGGGGCGATCTCCGGGTGCGGGGGCGTAGAACCGCCCATACGCTCCCAAATGTGATTCCGCCGAGAAGCAGGCCGAAGAGACTGACCACCGCCGGGATATCCGTTCGGTCCGCACGGGCCGGGCTCGCCCTGGCCGCCGCGCTGCTGGCGCTCGGCGGCTGGGGCGCGGCCGGGGCGCCGTCCGCGCGGGCCGACGATCCGGTCACCCTGTCGCAGCAGGGGCAGATCACCGACCGCGTGGGGGCGCTGGGCGACCGCAAGGCCGCCGTCGCCGCCGCGCTGGACAAGCTGTACGTCGACCGGAAGGTCCAGCTGTTCGTGGCGTACGTACGGGACTTCTCCGGCCGCTCCGCGCAGGGCTGGGCCGACGCGACCGCGCAGAAGAACGGCCTCGGCCAGAACGACGTCCTGCTGGCCGTCGGGACCGGCGCCCGGCAGTACGCCTATTCGGCCGATGTGGACTCCGGTTTCACCAGCGACCAGCTCGCGGCCGTCGCGCAGACGGCCATCGAGCCCGCGCTGAAGCAGAACGACTGGGCGGGCGCCGCGATCGGCGCGGCCGACGGGTACGACGCCGTGCTCGGCGGGCAGCCGGTGCCCGTGCCCGCCATCACCCCCGGCGAGGCCGATCCCGGCGGCGGGGCGGGCGGCGAGAGCGGCGCCGGGGACTTCGTCCTCCCGGTGGTCGCGGTCGGCGCGGCCGGCGCCCTCGGGGTGTACGCGTACACCCGCCGCAAGCGCAGGGGCGAGAGGGGCAGGGGCACCACGGGCTGGGGCGAGCCGGGTGGGGCGCCGGCCCCGCTCCCGCTGCCCGAGCTGGACGCCAGGGCCAAGGCGCTGCTGGTGGAGACCGACGACGCGATCCGCACCAGCACCGAGGAACTCGGCTTCGCCTCCGCCCAGTTCGGCGACGAGGCGATCGCGACCTTCACCGAGGCGGTGGCGTACGCGAAGGGCGAGCTGACGGCCGCGTTCCGGCTGCGCCAGCAGCTCGACGACGCGTACCCGGAGGACGACGCCACCCGGCGGCGGATGCTGGACGAGATCGTGGCCCGCTGCACCGAGGCGAACCGGCGGCTCGACGCCGAGTCGGCCGACTTCGACCGGCTGCGGGACCTGGAGAAGAACGCCCCGCAGGCCCTCGCCACGGTCGAGGCGCACTTCCGGTCCCTGACGGGCCGTACGACGACGGCGCAGGCGACGCTGACCGCGCTGGCCGGGCGGTACGCGGACTCGGCGTCGGCGCCGGTGGCCTCCAACCCCGAACAGGCCGAGGACCGACTGCTGTTCGCGACGAGCAACCTGGGCGAGGCCCGGGCCGCGATCGACGGCGGGGACAACGGGAAGGCGGCCGTGCACGTCCGGGCCGCCGAGGGCGCGGTGGACCAGGCCGCGACCCTGGTCGACGCGGTGGAGCGGCGGGCGCAGGAACTGGCGGAGGCGGCCGGGAAGCTGACCGGCGCGCTGAACGAGACGGACACGGACCTCGCGGACGCCCGCGGGCTGCTGACCGGCACCGCGGAGGGCACCTCGACGGCGGACCTGCGCGGCCGGATCAGCCGGGCGGAGGCGGTCCTGGCCGACGTACGGCAGGAGCAGACGGCCGGCCGGTACGACCCGATCGACGCCCTGCGCCGGGTCGAGGAGGCCGACGCGGCCCTGGACGAGGCCCTGGCGGGGGCGCGCGAGCGCGAGACGGGCCGGCAGCGGGCGGCAGCCCTCCTCGACCAGGCCCTGCTCTCGGCCCGCAGCGCGATCGGCGCGGCGACGGACTACGTCACCACCAGCCGGGGAGCGGTCGGCAGCCAGGCCCGCACCCGGCTGGCCGAGGCGCAGCGGCACCTGGAGCGGTCGTCGGCCCTGGCGGCGACGGACCCGCCGGGCGCGCTCGCGGAGGCGCAGCAGGCGGACTCGCTGGCGCGGCAGGCGCAGCAGCTCGCGGAGCAGGACGTACGGGCGTACCAGGACCCCTACGGCGGCCGGCGCACCGGCGGCGGCCAGGGCGGCGCGGTGCTCGGCGGGATCATCCTCGGCGAGATCCTCCGGGGCGGGGGCGGCTTCGGCGGCGGCTTCGGCGGCGGCTTCGGCGGGGGCGGCTTCAGCAGGGGCGGCGGCGGAGGCGGTGGGGGCAGCGGCCCGGGCTCCTTCGGCGGCGGCGGCACGCGCGGCCGGATGGGCGGCGGCGGCCGCTTCTGAAACCCCGGGGCACCCGCGGGGCCCCAAGAGCACCTCCAGAGCACCCCCACCCGTACTCACCCCAGGGAGATCGACCATGAGCAAGCAGACCGTCCTCGGCCGTGTCACCCAGCTCGCCAAGGCCAACATCAACGCGCTGCTGGACCAGGCGGAGGACCCGCAGAAGATGCTGGACCAGCTGATCCGCGACTACACGAACAACATCGCGGAGGCGGAGCAGGCCGTCGCCACCACCATCGGCAACCTGCGGTTGCTGGAGGCGGACCACAAGGAGGACGTGGAGGCGGCCGGGGAATGGGGCGGCAAGGCCCTCGCGGCGAGCCGGAAGGCCGACGAGCTGCGCACGTCCGGAGCCGCGGCGGACGCGGACAAGTTCGACAACCTGGCGAAGGTCGCGCTGGGCCGCCAGATGCAGTCGGAGAAGGAGGCGGCGACGGCGGAGCCGACGATCGCCGCGCAGACCGAGGTCGTCGACAAGCTCAAGGCCGGGCTGGACTCGATGAAGAACAAGCTGACGGAGCTCCAGGCCAAACGCGACGAGCTGGTGGCCCGCGCCAAGACGGCCCAGGCACAGAACACCATGCTGGACGCGGTGAAGAACATCGACGTCATGGACCCGACGAGCGACCTGAACCGCTTCGAGGAGAAGGTCCGCCGCGAGGAGGCCATGGCGATGGGCAAGCAGGAACTGGCGGCTTCCTCCCTGGACGCCCAGTTCGAGTCCCTGGACGACCTCGGCAAGACCTCGGAGATCGAGGCGAGGCTCGCCGCACTGAAGGCGGGCAAGGCCGCCTGACCCTCCCGCCCCTGCCGTGCGGCGCCGCTGGCCGGTCAGCCGGTCAGCCGGTCAGCCGGTCAGCCGTACATGCTCAGCAGCTGCTCCGCCGACAGTTCGGCGACGGCCTCCACCGCCGCGCCCGGCAGCGGGAGCTCGAACCAGACCGTCTTGCCCCGGTGGGTGCGGCGGGTGCCCCACCCGGCGGACAGCAGGCCGACCAGTTGGAGGCCCCGCCCGCCCTCGTCGGTGTCGCGGGCGCGACGGCGCCGGGGCTGGGCGAGGTTGGCGTCCCAGACCTCGCAGACCAGGGTCCGGTCCAGCAGCAGGCGGAGGCGGATCTCGCCCTCCCCGTACCGCAGGGCGTTGGTGACGAGCTCGCTGACCAGGAGTTCCGTGGTGTCCAGCAGGCCCTCCAGGCCCCAGGCGGGCAGCTTGGCCCGGGCCAGCTCCCGGGCCCTGCCCACCGACCGGGCCTCGCGCGGCAGCTGCCAGTCGCCGACCGCGTCCACCGGGAGCCCCTGCACCCGGGCCATCAGCAGGGCGATGTCGTCCTCGCCGTGCCGGGTGTCCAGCGTGTTCAGGACGTGGTCGCAGACGTCCTCCAGCGGGCGGACCGGATCCGCGAGGGCCTCGCGCAGTCCGCGCAGCCCCTCCTCCAGCGGATGGTCGCGGGATTCGACCAGGCCGTCGGTGTACAGCGCGAGCAGCGCGCCCTCGGGGAGTTCCACCTCGACCTCCTCGAAGGGCTCCCCGCCCACCCCGAGCGGCATCCCGGGCGGTACTTCCAGCAGCAGCGCGGGCCGCGGCCGCCCGCCCTCGTCCGGGGGTTCCACCAGCACCGGCGGCATGTGGCCCGCGTTGGCGATGGTGCAGCGCCGGGTGACCGGGTCGTAGACGGCGTACACGCAGGTGGCGAGGTACACCTCCGACCGGTCGGCGTCGCGCGAGTGCAGCGCGGCCCGCGACGCCTGCTGGGAGCCGCCGGGCGCGCCCAGCCCCCGGGCGATCTCGTCCAGGGCGGTGAGCACCTCCGCCGGTTCCAGGTCCAGCAGCGCCAGGGTCCGTACGGCGGTGCGCAGTTCGCCCATGGCGACGGCCGCCCGCAGTCCGCGGCCCATCACGTCGCCGACGACGAGCGCGGTGCGGTGGCCGGGCAGTTCGATGACGTCGAACCAGTCGCCGCCCACCTCGGTCGCCGCGTTGCCCGGCAGGTACCGGCAGGCGATGTCGAGGCCGGCGGCCTCGGGGTCGCCGGGGGGCAGCAGGCTGCGCTGGAGTATCAGGGCCCGCTCGTGCTCGCGCCGGTACAGCCGTGCGTTGTCGATGCACACGGCGGCCCGGGCGGCCAGCTCCACGGCGACCGCCCGGTCGCGTTCGCCGAAGGGTTCGCTGCCCTTGGTGCGGGAGAACTGGGCGAGTCCGACGACGGTGTCGTGGGCCACCATCGGTACGACGAGCGTGGACTGCACGAGGTCCTCGCTCCCGCCGCCCTCGATCAGCCGCGGCCGCGCCGTCCGCAGCGCCAGCGCGCCGGGCGAGGCGGGCGGGTACCGGTGGACATCGCCTACGGAGACCAGTGCGCCGGGACCCGACAGCGGGGCGTCCGAGACCGCCGAGGCGAAGGCCACCCGCCGCAGCGGCGCGGACGGCGCCCGACCGGCACCGAGGCCGGGCGGCAGGGACGGTACGCCCGGCCCCTGGGGCCTGGCGGGCCGGTCGTCGTCGCCGAGCAGCAGCCCCTGGTAGAGGTCGACGGCGGCCAGGTCGCAGAAGCCGGGGACGGTGACGTCGAGCAGTTCGCGCGCGGTGGTCTCCAGGTCGAGGGAGTTCCCGATCCGGTGGCCGGCCGCGTTGAGCAGGGCGAGGTTGCGCCGGACCCCGGCGGCCTCGCGGGCGGCGAGGTGGCGGCGGGTGACGTCGGTGCCGAGCCCGGCCACGCCGATGGGCCGGCCGGTGCCGCCGTGCACGCGGTAGAGGTTGATGGACCAGTGGCGGTGCTCGCGGCTGCCGGGGGCGGCCCCGGTGATCTGGAGGTCGGTGACGGATTCGCCGGTCTCCAGGACCCGGCGCAGGGCCTCGGCCATGCGGTCGGCCTCGTGCGGCGGGAGGTAGTCGTGGACGGTGCGGCCGCGGTGTTCCTCCGCGGCGCCGCCGAAGACGGTCGCGAAGCGGCGGTTGGCGCGCTGCACGGTGAGGTCCGTACCAAAGAGCAGGAAGCCGAAGGGAGATTGGCCGAATATGGCCTGCGAGGCGGCCAGATCGGATTCGATCCGCCGCAGGGCGCGGACGTCGACCACGACGCACAGTGCGGCCCGCTCGGCGGCCTCGGTCTGGGTGGGCATCACATAGATCTCGGCCAGGCCGTGCGCACCGCCACCGCCATCGCCTCCGGGGATCCGGAAGGGGATCAGGCCCGTCCATTCCTTGCCGTCGAGGATCTCGGCGACCCGGCGGTGCCCGTCGGCGCGGAGCTCGGGCGGCATGAAGGCGTCGACGGGGTCGCGTCCGACGGCCTGTGCGGCGGTCAGCCCGAACAGTTCCTCCGCGCGCAGGCTCCACTGGTCGATGAGCCCGTCGGGGCCGATCGAGAACGAAGCGACCTTTATGTAGTCATATATCGAGCCAGGCGGGCTGCTGTGCCACAGGGAGTCGTGCCATGTCTCCCCGGGCACATGGGCCTGATGTGCCTGCGCAGGTATCTCGCTCACGCGACCGTCCCCTCCAGCTCACCGCAACCGGACCGGCCATGACCGAAGTATTCAGCACCACGGCCCCTGACGGCACGGCGCTCACGATCACGAAAAGGTCCCGTTAGTTTCCGGCCATGCCGTGTGATCGGTGGCACCCCTTCACCTTGTTACTCACCAGGAAGAGCCAACTCGAACCACACCGTCTTGCCCGACTTCCCGTGCCGGGTCCCCCAGCGCTGTGCCGAGGCGGCCACGAGGTGCAGTCCCCGGCCGCCCTCGTCGTCCGGCGCCGCGATGCGCTCGCGGGGCGGATCCGGAAGCGGATCGGAAACCTCCACGAGAAGCGCCGGGCCCCCCGGCGGCCCTCCGGCGGCCGGATTCCGCCGTACCAGGCGGACTCCGATCGGGCCGGAGGCGTAACGCAGCGAATTGGTGACCAGCTCGCTGACCAGCAGGACGGTGACGTCGCCGACGGAGTCCAGGCCCCAGGAGCGGAGTTTGCCGCGCACGGCGTGCCGGGCGGTGCGGACCGCACCCGGTTCGGCGGGGAAGGCCCATTCGGCGCATTCACCGTCTGTGTCGATCACGCCGATCACTTCCCGGGCCAGCAGCGACCCCAGTCCGGTTCGCCCGAGGCGAGAGGGGGACGAGATAGGGATTAATAGCGACATACCCGATATTCGCGGCGTCGTACCACTCGATCCCCCACGCACCGGCGCACTGTGGCGCATACGGCCTACAGCGCGAGCGTCACGCGCCCCCGTGCGCCGGGCCGTGCCGCCCCACGGGTGCGGCGGCGGTGTTCCTCAGCGGCCCCGGCGGTCAGCCGCCCAGCCTGCGCCCGGCCTCGGCGACCGCCGGGCGGTCCTGGTCGAGCCAGTCGACGGAGTCCAGCTCGTGCGGCCCGAGCCAGCGCAGCTCGTCGTGGTCCTCCAGCGGCGCAGGCTCCCCCGACAGCAGCCGGGCGGTCCACACGTGCAGGACGAGTCCGGGCCGCAGCGGCCACTCGCCCGGGATCCGCTCCAGCGCCTCGGTCTCCACGCCGAGTTCCTCGCGCAGTTCGCGCACGAGCGCCTCGGGTACGGTCTCGCCGGGCTCGGCCTTGCCTCCCGGCAGCTCCCAGCGGCCGGCCAGCTCCGGGGGTGCGCTGCGGCGGGCGGCCAGCAGGCGCCCCTCATGACAAAGGGCTCCGCCCACGACCACTCGTACAGTCATGGGCGGAGCCTAATGGCAGCGTCGCGAGCGCTGCGACGTTCGGTCGTCGCTCAGTTCGTCGCTCAGTTCGTAGTGGCGGTCTGTCCGATCCGCTCGACCCAGTAGAGCTGCTTGTGTCCTCGGTCGTCGAGCTTGTCGACGACCTTCTGGGCCTCGGCCCGGGTGGAGTACCGGCCCACCCGGTAGCGGTTGCCGTTGTCGTCCTGCCGTATGACAAGCCACTGGAGCAGGGCACCGCTGTCGTTCATCGCGTTTCACCCTCCGCCGATGTACCTGCCCGGGAAACCGCATTGCGCATATGCCCGAGCTTACGCCCGACCTTTACACAGCGGATACGGTTTTTCACGAAGAGGTACCTCCCAGGCGTACGCATCCGGCCACGCGTACGAGTGGGCCGTGCGCGCCGGTTCGAACCCGGCGCAGAGCGGGGCGTCGCGATCACGGGCTCACGGCGTGACGGCCCGTCATTCCAGGGAGCCGCACGGGGGTTGCACCCCCGGGACACCCCGTCCGCGCTCCGGTGCGGTCAGCGGACCGGGAGGTGGTAGGAGAGGCGGTAGCGGTCCGCGGGGACCACCACGTCGGCCGTTTCCACGGCACGGCCGGAGGCGAAGTAGGTGCGGCCGATCACCAGGACCACATGGCCCGGGACCCCGCCGAGGAGGCCGATCTCCTCCGCCAGGCCGGGTCGGGCGCCGACGTCCTCCACGACGTTGTCCACGACCACGTCGATGGCGGCCATCCGGTCCACCACCCCCGAACCGCCGAGCGGACCCTCCTCCGGCAGCATCACCGGGGTCCGCCCGGTCACGGCGAGCGGCTCCCAGGAGGTCGACAGCATCATCGCCTCCCCCGCGTCGCGAAAGACGTACCGCGTCCGCATGACGCGCTCGCCGGGCTCGATGCCGAGCCGCTTCGCGATCTCCGCGGGCGCGGGCGCCTGCTCGCTGCTCGACTCCCACGTGCCGCGCGCGCCGGCGTCCGCCTGCTCCTGGCGGAAGGGGGTCGAGGCGCCGCCCGTGCGGTACCCGGAGCGGGCGACCCGCCGGGGCACCGGCTGCTCGCGCACATACGTACCGGAGCCGGACCGGCCCTCGACCAGCCCCTCCGCCATGAGGACCTTGCGCGCCTCCAGCGCCACGGTGTCGGAGACCCCGTACTCCTCGCGGATCCGGGCCTGCGAGGGGAGCCGGGCGTGCGGGGGCAGGGACCCATCGACGATCTTCCGTCGCAGATCCCCGGCGACGCGCAGATAGGCCGGCTGCTCACCGAAAGTCACTGGCCACTCCCATCAGGTTGACAGACAGCTACACCCTGGCAACCGACGGTTGTACATCGCAAGCAAGGGCCAGAGTTTCACCCGAAGTGATGAAGCCAGGTCACTCAAACCCGTTACCGCGTGTCACACCAGAGCCGCTCAAGCCGAGCCGGTCGACGGGCCCTCGCCCGCCCCGCCGCCCGAGCCGCCGTCCGGATCCTCCGAGTCACCTGGGTACTCCGCCAGCCACTCCGGAACCGTCGTCGCCAGCCCGTACGCGCCGCGCAGCGCCTTCTCGGTCTCCACCGACATCGCGTCCAGCGCCCGGCTCCACGCCCGGTCGAACCCCTCGGCCGTCACCTCCCGGGCCGCCCGCTGCCACTCCTTGCGCGCCGCCTCGACCTCCTTGAGCCGGGCCCCCGCCTGCGCGGCCACGTCCGGCCGCTGCGCGGCCTCGCCCAGTACCCGCGCCTCGCCCTCCAGAGCCCGGTCGACCTCCCGCGCCCACTCCCGGTACTCGGGGGTCGCGTCCTCGACGTCCGAGTCGGGCACGCGGCCCATCGCCAGGTCGACGTCGTTCACCGCGCGCAGGAACGCCACCTGCTCCGGCGTCAGCATCCCGGCGTCCTTGCGCAGGCTCCCGCGGTGCTCCTCCTCGGCCGTGCCGATGACGCACAGCAGCCGCCGGTCGCCCTCGCGCCACGAGGCGCGCGAGGGCGAGAAGTAGAACATCTCCGCGTAGTCGGGCAGCGCCCACGTGTCCATCGCGTACGCGTCCTGCGCCTTCCAGCAGTCGTCCGCGGAGGACTTGCGCAGCGGCTCGGTACCCGGATAGCCCGGCTGGGTCAGCAGGGCGGAGGAGGTGACCTCCGCGTCGTGCACCTGCGCGCAGTCGATCCGGTACACGAAGGGGTCCTCGTCGAGCAGGTCCCCGCCCGGCACGTTGAAGCAGTCGCCCACCCGCAGTTCGTCGATGTCGGTCAGGTCGCCCTCGACGTTCTCGAACTGCTCCAGCGCGCTGACCCGGTCGAAGAAGCCCTCCGTGAACCGGTCCGCGACGGAGACGAGGGCCACGGTCATCACCAGCGAGACCGCGAGGCCGGCGACCGCCAACGGCCGTCCCCGCTCCCGCTTCTTCGCGATCTGTACGAGGGCCACGACGCCGAAGACGACACCCAGCGGCGGCAGGCACAGCAGCCCGACGAGCAGCGAGGCCAGCGCGAACCCGTTGAGCGGGGGCTTCCCGTACGCCTGCGGCTGCTGCGGCGGAACGGGCCAGAAGGGGGGCGGCTGGGTGCTCACGGGGTGAGGTGCTCCATCGAAGGACATGGCGGCGGCAAACGGCGCGAACGAATGCGCGAATAGTACGCAGCGGGGGCGACCGGTCAGTCGGTCGCCCCCGCGGTTCGCGGATCAGTTCAACGTGCCTTCAGCCCGTGCGGTTCAGAACTGCAGCGCCCAGGAGTCGATCTTGCCGGTGTCGATGTTCGCGTTGTCGTTGACGCGGAGCTTCCAGACGCCGTTGGCCACCTCGGAGGAGGCGTTGACCGTGAAGGTCCTGATGATGTTGTCCGCGCTGCCGCCGGAGCGGTTGTGCAGGGTGTAGACCGAGCCGTCGGGGGCGATCAGGTCGACCTTCAGGTCACCGGTGTAGGTGTGCTTGATGTCGACCGGCACGCTCAGGGTCGCCGGGGCGTTGCCGGAGATCCCGCTGACGGTGATCGGCGACTCGACGGTGGAGTTGTCGTTGATCGCGTAGTCCGCGGTGTTCTCGAAGCGGGTGCCCGGGTTCGGCGGGGTGGTGCCGGCGCCCACGTAGAGAAGGCGGTTCGGGGAGCCGCTGCCGGGGCCGGTCACGACGTTCGGCGTGGCCGCGGCGACCAGAGCGTCGCGGACCTGGACCGGGGTGCTGGCCGGGTTCTGCGACAGGTGCAGCGCCGCCGCGCCCACGACGTGCGGGGTGGCCATCGACGTGCCGGAGATGGTGTTCGTGGCGGTGTCCCCGGTGCCCCACGAGGAGGTGATGGAGGAGCCCGGCGCGAAGATGTCCAGGATGGAACCGTAGTTGGAGTAGCTCGCCTTGGCGTCGGTGCTGGTGGTGGCACCGACGGTGATGGCCTCGGCCACGCGCGCCGGGGACTTGGAGGAGGCGTCGGTGGACTCGTTGCCCGCCGCGACGCCGTAGGTGATGCCGCTGGCGATGGAGTTGCGTACGGCGGTGTCCAGCGCGGAGTCCGCGCCGCCGCCGAGGGACATGTTGGCCACGGCCGGCTTGACGGCGTTGCGCGTCACCCAGTCGATGCCCGCGACGACCTGGGCGGTCGTCCCGGAGCCGTTGTTGTCGAGCACGCGGACGCCGACGATCTTCGCCTTCTTCGCCACGCCGTACGAGGTGCCCGCGACGGTGCCGGCGACGTGCGTGCCGTGGCCGTGGCCGTCCTGGGCCGTGTTGTCGTTGTCGATGGCGTCGTAGCCGTAGGAGGCGCGCCCGGTGAGGTCCTGGTGCGTGATCCGGACGCCGGTGTCGATGATGTACGCGGTGACGCCCTCGCCGGCCTTGTCCGGGTAGGTGTAGCTCTTGTCGAGCGGGAGCGCGCGCTGGTCGATGCGGTCCAGGCCCCACGACGGCGGGTTGGGCTGGGTGGCGTCGACGGTGAAGGTCCGGTTCTGCACGACCGACTTGACCGCCGGGTCGGCCGCGAGCTTCTTGGCCTGCGCCTCGGAGACCTCGACGGAGTAGCCGTTGAGGGCGGCGCTGTAGGTCCGGTCGATCTTCGCGCCGTACCGCTTGGCGACGGCCTTGCCGCTGTCCGCGGTGGAGCGGGCGGCCGAGTCGTTCAGGGTCACGATGTAGCTGCCGGAGACGGTGCCGGCGGCGCCGGCGTTCTCGATGACGCCCTGCGGGGCGGACTCGGCCGCCGAGGCGGGTAACGCGGCGGCCGCGCCGAGCGCGAGGGCCGCGACGGCGGTCGCGCTCAGGCCGGCGAGCTTCCGGCGGGTGTGACGCATCACGGACATGTGGGGGTCCTTCTGATAGGTGGTGCGCTGCGGGGGGTGAGCGGCGACGCACGGGCAGATTTAGCCATGCTCATGACAAGACATTCGGCCCGAGGGACCGTCGCCTCCGAAAAGGTTGACCCACCCCGTCGACTCCCCACAAGAGGACTGCGGACGCGTAACATCCCTGCCATACACCGGCCATGAACGAGCAAAGGCGCTCCGCACATGACGCACGCACTCCCCGGTTACGTCTGCCCCGAGGACGGCACGGGCGCGGACGCCCGGACGGCGCCGTGGTGCTGCCCGGTCTGCGGCGGGCCCTGGGACCTCGACTTCGCACCGGATCCGGCCAGCCCCCTGGAGCCGGCCGCGGGCCCCAACTCGCTGTGGCGGTACGGGTCCGCACTGCCGCTGCCGGGGGCGTTCTCGGTGACGCTGGCGGAGGGGAACACTCCGCTGGTGCCGCTCGCGGAGCGGGTTCACGCCAAACTCGACTTCCTGATGCCGACGCTGTCGTTCAAGGACCGGGGCGCGGTGATGCTCGCGGAACTGGCGCGGCGGCTGGGCCCGAAGCGGGTCGTGGCGGACAGCAGCGGCAACGCGGGGACCGCCTTCGCCGCGTACTGCGCGCGGGCGGGACTGAATTGTGAAGTCTTTGTGCCGGAGGGCACCTCGGAGAAGAAGACCGAGCAGATGCGGGCGCACGGCGCGACGGTCCGGGTGGTCCCGGGCGGCCGGGAGGCGGCCGCGCGGGCGGCGCGCACGGCGGCGGACCTGCCCGGGGTGTTCTACGCGAGCCACGTGTTCAACCCGTACTTCCTGCACGGCACCAAGACCTACGTGTACGAGATCTGGGAGGCACTCGGCGGCCACCTCCCCGAGGCGCTGGTCGTCCCGGTGGGCAACGGCACCCTGCTGCTCGGGGCCGCGCTGGCCGTGGAGGAGCTGGCCCGGCGCGGGGTCAGGCCCCCCGCACTGATCGCGGTCCAGTCGGCCGCGGTGGCCCCGCTGGCCTCCGCCTTCGCGGCGGGCGCCGAGGACGCGGAGCCGGCGCCCGCGCTCCCCACCCTGGCCGAGGGCATCGCGATCCCGGCGCCGCCGCGGGCCCGGCAGATCCTGTCGGCGGTCCGCAAGTCGGGCGGCACCTTCCTGACGGTCCCGGACGACCGGCTGCGCGCGGCCCAGCACGACCTGGCCCGCCGGGGCCTGTTCGTGGAGCCGACGGCCGCCGCCTGCTGGGCGGCGGTGGGCCCCGCCGCCCCCGGGGACCCCCTGCAAGGCCGCACGGCGGTGGTCCCCCTCTGCGGAGCGGGCGCCAAGACGGGCCTGGCACAGCACTCCGCCGGGCCGGGGCAGACGTCGGAAAATCGCCAGCCGAGCGGTGCGGACGTCTGGTGAACTGGCCCCATGACCAGTCACCTTGACCTTGCCCGCCAGTTCGCCGCACTGCACGACCCGGCCGCGCCGCTGGCCCTCGCCAATGCCTGGGACGTGGCCAGTGCCCGCCTCGTCGAGGCCGCCGGGGCTCCCGCCGTCGCCACCACCAGCGCCGGAGTCGCCTGGTCGCTCGGGGCGCCCGACGGGGACGCGCTGGCCCGGGACCGCGCGCTCGACCTCGTCGGCCGGGTGGCCGGCGCCGTCTCCGTGCCCGTCACCGCCGACATCGAGGGCGGCTTCGGCGCCGACCCCGCCGGGGTCGGCGAGACCGTGGCCGGGGTGCTGGCCGCCGGCGCCGTCGGCATCAACATCGAGGACGGCACCCGCGCCCCCGCCGACCACGCCGAGCGCCTGGCCGCGGCCCGCGCGGCAGCCTCGGCCGCCGGGATCCCGCTCTACATCAACGCCCGTATCGACACCTACCTCTTCGGCCTCGGCGCCGAGGAGACCCGCCTCGACGAGACCCTGGCCCGCGCGGCCGCCTACCTCGACGCCGGAGCCACCGGCATCTTCGTGCCCGGCGTCACCGACCCCGCCACCATCGCCGAGCTCGTCAAGGGCATCGACGCCCCGCTCAACATCCTCGTCGGCCCCGGAGCCCCGGCCGTCGCCGAGCTGGGCGCCCTCGGCGTGGCCCGCGTCAGCCTCGGGTCCTGGGTCGCCGAAGCCGCGTACGCCGTGGTCCGCCGCGCCGCCGAGGAGCTGATCTCGGGCGGTACGTACGGCTCGCTCGCGGGCTCCCTCCCGTACGGCGACCTCAACGGCCTGCTCAAGGGCTGAGACGCACCAAAAGATGTAGACGGCAGCGATCTAGGCTCTGATCATGTCCCGCTCATCGGCTCGCATCTGGACCGCCCTCGCCCTCGTCTACGTCCTGTGGGGCTCGACCTACCTCGGCATCCGGATCGTGGTCGAGACCATGCCGCCGTTCCTGTCCGCCGGAGCCCGCTTCATCACCGCCGGCCTCCTGCTGGCGGCCGTCGTCGCCTGGCGCCAGGGCCCGGCGGCGCTCAGGGCGAGCCACCGGCAGCTCGGCTCGGCGGTCCTGGTCGGGCTGCTGCTGATCCTCGGCGGCAACGGCCTGGTCGTGCTCGCCGAGACCTCGGTGCCCTCGGGCCTGGCCGCGCTGCTGGTGGCGGCGGTGCCGATGTGGCTGGTGCTGCTGCGGGCCGCCACCGGGGACCGGCCGCCGCTGCGCACGCTCGGCGGGGTGCTCCTCGGCCTCGCCGGGCTCGCCGTCCTGACCGCTCCGGGCATCACCGGCGAGGTCAGGCTCGGCGGGGTACTGCTGGTGGTGGGCGCCTCGGCCCTCTGGTCGCTCGGCTCGTTCTCCGCGGCGAGGCTGACCCTCCCGGACAACCCCTTCACCGGCAGCGCGTACCAGATGCTCGCGGGCGGGGTCGGCGGCGTCGTCGTCGGCCTGTGCCGCGGCGAGCAGCACGGCCTCGACCCGGGCGGCTTCTCCACCGCGTCCTGGCTGGCGCTGGGCTACCTGGTCGTCTTCGGCTCGCTCATCGGCTTCACCTCGTACGTGTGGCTGCTGCGGGCGGCGCCGCTGTCGCTGGTCTCCACGTACGCGTACGTCAATCCGGTCGTGGCCGTCGCCCTCGGCTGGCTCATCCTCGACGAAGCGCTGACCTGGCCGATCCTGCTCGGCGGTGCGATCGTCGTCGCGGCGGTGTGCGTGATCGTGAGCACCGAGCGCCGCAGCTAGCCGCGCCTGGGGCGAGGGCGAGGGCGGGGGCGGGGCTCAGGACTTCGAGGCGCGCTCGTACAGGGCCTTCGCCCGCTCGTCGAACAGCGCGGCCGTCGAGTCCACGTCGGTGTCCCCGCCGCTCAGCACCCCGATCAGCCGCCCCGGCTGGTTCGGGCCGCCCCGGTCCGCGACCCAGGGGCTGCCGCTGGTGCCGGTCCAGAACCCCGCGCAGCTGATGTAGAGCATGTCCGGGTCGTTCTCGTCGTGCCGGGACTGGGTGGTGCAGGCGACGGGCTTGTTCTCCGGGTTGTGCTGCGACTCCGGGTAGCCGACCACCGTCACGTCGCGCTCGTAGCCGGAGGTCCAGTCGGGCCTGGGGGCCTCGCCCCTGCCGACGGCGGCCTGCAGGCTGCGCCCGTCCCCGTCCGGCTCGACGGTCAGGAAGGCGAAGTCGGCGGTGTCCTCGCCCCACTTCGTCCAGCGCTCGTCCACCTGGATCGAGCGCACCTTCCACACCCCGAGGGGCTGGCGCCCCGAGCCCTCCCCGGAGAAGGCCGGGGCGAAGGCGAGCTCGCCGATGGCCATGCCGTCGTGCGCGACCTCGCCCGGCAGGCCGTCCTCGCCCGCCGGGGCCACGCAGTGCGCCGCCGTCGCGACGACGTTGCCCTCGGGGCTGTCGACGACGCTCGCCGTGCACCAGTGCTCGCCGTTGGCCATGAGCACGCCGACGGTGGGGAAGGGGAGCGCCTGCCTGTCTCCCGAGGCCGAGGTCTTGAGGAACACCACGGCGAGCACCGCGGCGACCCCGGCGACGGCCGCGGAGGCGACCCCCTTCACCGCCGGGCTCATCGCACGACGGGTTCGGGGGTAGGCGCCGACATCACCTTGCTGATCCACTCCAGCGAGCCCTCCCTCATGCCCCGGACGTACGACTTCCCGTTGTGCTCACCATCCTGGATCACCTGCAGCGTGGTGTGCACGGGGCCCTTGCCGTAGTCGTTCATGAACTTCTCGGCCTTGTCGCGGCCGCCCTCCTTGGTGCCGATCTGGAAGTTGATGTAGACGTCCGGGCCGCCGTCCTTGATCAGCTTCTCGGCGAGCCTCTCGGGGTTGTTCTCGTCCATGGCCTGCGTGTTCCCCTTCCACAAAGGGGAGTCGGGGACGATGTCGACCCCGCTCGCGATGGCCGCCTTGAACCGGTCGGGGTACTTCAGGACGTGCTTGAAGGCGCCGAATCCGCCCGCGGAGGAGCCCATGAAGGCCCAGCCGTCGCGGGAGGTGAAGGTCCGGAAATTGGCCTTCGTGAAATCCGGGACGTCCTCGGCCATCCAGGTGCCCATCTTGGGCTCACCGGGGATGTCCGAGGCGTCGAAGTGGTGCTGGGTGTCGGCGTTGTGCACCGGCATGATCAGGATGAAGGGCAGGCTGGTGCCGGCCTTCACCCCGTCGCTCACGGCCTGCTGGAGGCCGAGGCCGGGGCCGGTCCCCCAGTAGTTCGTGGGGTAGCCGCGGCCGCCGGGCAGGGAGATCAGCACCGGGAAGGCGCTCTTGGCGTACTTCGGGTCGTCGTACTCCTTGGGCACCCACACCCACACGTCACCCGTGAAGCCGGACTTCTTCCCGGTGAGCGTGGTCCGGCCGATCTGCGTACCGTCCGGCATCCGGTGCGTACGGATGAACTTGGCGGCCGGTCCGGAGGGCATGCGTACCCCCGGCCGGGTGTCGTCGGAGGCCTTGGAGGCCTTCTGCTGCTGGACCTTCCCGAAGGAGACCGGATCCCCTATGTCCGAGAAGAATCCGTACTTGTACGCGGCCGCACCCCCGGCGGCCAGGGCGAACGCGAGTCCACCGCTGATCAGAATCAGGCGCAGGTGCTTGGGTCGACGGCGGGCCTTGGTCGTGGCGCTGCCGTCGCCCGGCTGGTCATGCTGCACGGAATGTGTCCCGTTCCTACTCCGGCGCTCGTCAGAGGAGCGCGGGCCGGACCGATTGGTCCCCCTCTTACATCCTTAACAGAGGTGTGAACGACCGGATGGGTTGCCTGGGACGGGTGAGACGTGGCCCGAACCACGTGGATCAGCCGGTTTCGGGCTTCGGGCCCTTCAGCACCTTGCTGATCCACTCCAGCGAGCTCTCCTTCATGCCTCGCACGTAGTGCCAGCCGTTGTGCTCGCCGTTCTGGATGTCGTAGATGGTCGTCTTCACGGGACCCTTGCCGTACTGCTGCTGGAACTTCAGCATCCGGTCCTTGCCGGACTCCTTCGTGCCGACCTGGAAGTTGATGAAGACCTCGGGGCCGTTGGTGTCGATCAGCTTCTGCGCCAGCGTCTCGGGGTTGTTCGCCGCCATCTCCGCCTGGTGGCCCTTCCAGAGCGGGGAGTCCGGGACGATCTCGCCGCCGCTGGCGATCACGGCCTTGAACTTGTCCGGGTGCTCCAGAAGGGTCTTCATGCCCACGAAGGCGCCGGAGGAGGACCCCATGAAGGCCCAGCCGTCACGGGATTTGTACGTACGGAAATTGGCCCGGGCGAAGTCCGGGACGTCCTCGGCGATCCAGGTGCCCATCTTCGGCTGACCGGGTATGTCCGAGCCGTCGTAGTAGTACTTGTTGTCGGGGTTGAGCACCGGCATGATCACGACGAACGGCAGGCTGGTGCCGGCCCGGACGCCCTCGCTGATGGCCTTCTGGAGGCCGAGGCTGCGGTCGGACCAGTAGTTGGCCGGGAATCCGTTGCCGCCGGGGAGCGCGATGAGCACCGGGAAGGCGCTCTTGGCGTACTTCGGGTCTTCGTACTCCTTGGGCGCCCACACCCAGACGTCACCCTCGAAGCCGGACTTGGCACCCGCGAGGCGGGCCTTGGCGATCACCGTGCCGTCGTCGAGCCTGGTGGTCTGCTTGAAGTCGGACTTCGGACCGGACGGCATGAGCACGTCGGGGTCGCCGCTCGGCTGGGGGGTGGGCTGCGGGGCGGACGGCTTCTCCTCGGCCGGGCCCGTCGGCGGCTGGGGCCGGGGCTGCGACGGGGTCTTGCCGAAGCTCACGGACTCGCCGTCGCCGGAGAACCAGTCCAGCTTCCAGGCGGCGAATCCACCGGATATGAGGAGCACGAGCGCGACCACGGCGCTGATCCACACCGCACGCCGGGGGCGCCGGGGCGGGGCCGGGGGCTGCGGGTACTGGTTCACGAACTTCGCTCCGAACGGTCACGACTGCCCCGGGGGGACAGCACGGCGGGCAATCCCGGCAAAAACCCGAACAAGATCTCATATGTCCTCCGTGCGGACCGGCTCCGGACTCACGTCCGCGCGTCGAGCCGCTCCACGCACCGGCCCAGCAGCCGGACGAGCAGCTCCCGCTCCTCCCCCGTGAACTCCTGCGCGAGGGAGCGCTCCACGGCAACCGCCCCCGCGTCCGCCACCTCCATCACGGCGCGCCCCTCGTCCGTGAGCCGGGTCTCCAGCACGTTGCCGTGCAGCTCGTGCGGGGTCCGCTCGATGAGCCCGCGCTCCTGGAGGTTCTTCAGCACGGTGTTCATCGTCGGCGGCGTCACCCCGCACAGGCGGGCGAGCCCGGCCGCGGAGATGCCGGGCTTCTCGGAGAGCCAGAGCAGCGCGGTGTACTGCGGAACCGTTACTGCGGCTGACTTCACGGCGGCGTTCTTGGCCGCGAGGAGCGCCTGCTCAGCGCGCTTGATGTGGGAGCCGATGCGCTCCTCGACGGGCATGGAGGTCATTGCGGCATCCTACGGGCCTTGTACGAATTAGAGCTCTAACTTACATTCGCAGCCACCCACTCAGAAGAGGACGTCTGACGTGAAGCTCCTGCCTGCCGCACCGCCCGCCGCCCTGCCCGCCGCCTTCCTGGCCCTGACCCTGGCCGCGACCCTCACCCTCACCCTCGGCGCAGCGCCCGCCGCCCGGGCCTCGGACCCCCGCATCACGACGGCCTTCACACTCCCCGGCGCGAAGGTCTTCCCGGAGGGCATAGCCGCCGACCCCCGCACCCGCACCGTGTACGTCGGCTCGTACACGGACGGCACGATCTACCGGGCCCGCCCGGGCCGGACCACGGCCGAGGTCTTCCTGCCGTCCGGCACCGACGGCAGGCGCACGGCGAACGGCCTGCGGGTCGACGCCCGCGGCCGGCTGTGGGTGATCGACTCCACCTCGGGGGTCTCGGTCTACGACCAGGCGTCCGGCGCCCGGCTGGCCCGCTTCGAGGTGACCGGGGACGCGCCGTTCTTCGTCAACGACCTGGCCATCACCCCCGACGGCACGGCGTACCTGACGGACAGCGTCCGCGCCGTTGTCTACCGCGTGACCCCCGACCTGCTCGCGGCCGGCTCCGGGCCGCTGCTCCCCGCGTACGACCTGAGCGGGCACCTCACCCCGTCCCCGGCGGGCGGCTTCAGCCTCAACGGGATCACCTCGGACCGGGCCGGCCGGTACCTGCTGACGGTGGACATGACGGCGGGCGACCTGCACCGCATCGACCTCGGCACGGGCGCGATCACCCGAGTCGCCCTCGAAGCCGGCCCCGGCCCCGACGGCAGCGCCGCGGGCGGCCCCGGCGCCCGGCTCGTCCACGCCGACGGCCTGGACCTGGCTCCCGACGGCACCCTGCGCGTGGCCCTGAACACGGTCAACACCGTGTCGAGCTGGCGGCTCGACGGGGACGGGACCCGCGCCCGGCTGATCCGTACGATCACGGACCCCTCGCTCCAGATTCCGACCACGCTGGTCCGCACCCCGGGCCGCACCCTGGTGGTCCGCTCCCAGTTCGACCGCGAGGGCGGCCCGATGCCTCCCGGCACCGGGGCCCCGACCGCCTTCACGGTCGCCGCGGTCCGCGGGCTCTAGGGCCGCGTCGACGCTAGCTCCTGCCGAGGACCGAGGCGACGTCCGGCGGGACGTACGAGTCGCCCTTGAGCACCTTGCCGTCGGCGCGGAGCTCGGGGCGGCCGTCCGGCCCCAGCTTGCTCATGTTGGCGCGGTGGACCTCGGCGATCACCGCGTCGAGGTCGATGCCGTACGCCGCGGCGGTGCCGTAGGCGATGTACACCACGTCGGCCAACTCGTGGGCGATGTGCGCGAGTTCCCCAGCGGCCGTCGCCTCGGCGAGCTCCGCGACCTCTTCGTGGAGCAGGTCCTGGCGGTGCAGGGCCAGTTCGGGCGAGGGCTGCGTGGGGACGGCGGGGCAGTCGAGTCCGAAGGCGCGGTGGAAGGCGCGGACACGCTCGGCGGTCGACTCGGTCGGGTCCTGGTTCATCGGGAGATCGTATCGGCGGCGGATTCCCTCCACCGAGTTAACAGAACCCTGTCACTGAACAGGGTATTGCCTTCTATGAGATGCATGGTAGCGTTGCCATGAGGCTTAGCTCGGCACATTTATATACGCCTCAGCGGGGGGATTACCTGTCTCTGTAAATAAAGGAGCGGCATGAGCCGGTCGTCCAGAGTGGCCGAATTCGAACAGGAAGTGGCTGCTCGAGTAGGACACGTCATTAAGCGTGCCGAACAGGCATTGATCGGAGAGAAGAGCAGGGTTCTCCGTGATCTCGGCCTGACAGTTCCACAGTATGCAGCACTGATGGCGCTCTCCTATTCGCCGGGCATGTCAGGGGCTCAGCTGGCGCGCGTCTGCCTGGTGACACCGCAGAGCATGGCCACCGTGCTGGCCAATCTCGAGTCGAAGCGCTTGATCGAGCGACAGACTTCCGATCTTCATCAAAAGGTGCTCGTCACCAAGTTGACGCCGGCCGGACGCGCTCTCGTCAAGAAAGCCGACACCGTCGCCCGCAAGGTGGAGGCGAAGCTCTCCAATGCCTTGTCGGCCGATGAGCAGAAGCAATTGCGGGATCTTCTGGAACGGTGCATCACCGCTCTGACGGAAGAGGAAACCCCGTAGCCTTCCGGCAGGGATTCAAGAAGTCCGGCCCCGACCCGCCAAGGGTCGGGGCCGGACTGATTTCCGGGCCCGTCCACACAGCCCCCGGCATGCCGAAACTCCGGCCCTCCAGGGCGACTTGTGGAGTCGCCCGGAAGGACCGGAGTCCCGTCTGCACGGCAGCGGAGCCCTGCTCAGGAAAGCGGGAGGAACCCGCGTACCGCGCCCACCGTGGTGGTGCCCCCGTGGCCCGGCAGCACCGTCGTCCGGTCCCGCCGCGGACCGCAGACCCGGGACATCGAGCCGGCCAGTACGTCCGGGTCCCCCACCGGCGGGAACGCCCGGCCGAGGCCGTCCGCGAGCAGGCTGTCCCCGGTCAGCAGCAGCGAGTCCTCGCCGGCCTGCAGCGAGTACGCCACCGATCCCGGGGTGTGGCCCGGGGCGTGGTGCACCTCGATGTCCAGGCCCGCGAGGCTGAGCAGCCCCTCGTCGGGCAGCGGGCGCACCAGCTCGGGCTCCGAGCGCGGGAAGCCCCGCAGCACCGCCGCGGGGAAGTCCGCGGGCAGCCCCGCCTCGGGGCGCACCAGCATCTCCCGGTCCAGGGGGTGGATGTACGCGGGTACGCCGAGCTCCTCGCACAGCGGCGCCACGGACCAGGTGTGGTCCATGTGCCCGTGGGTCAGCAGGACCGCCTCCGCCTGGAGACCACGCTGCGCCAGGGCGGCGCGTACCTGGGCGGTCGCGTCCTGCCCCGGGTCCACGACGACGCACGGGCCGTCGGGGCCCGCCGCCAGGACGTAGCAGTTCGTACCGAAGGAGCCTGCCGGGAATCCGAGGACCAGCACGTCACGTCACCGGCCGTCGACGGTGACGACGTACTTGCCGACGGAGGCGCGCGACTCCAGCAGCTCGTGGGCCTTGGCCACGTCCGCGAGCGGCAGCTCGGTGACCTCGATGCGGACCGAGCCGTCGGCCACCGCGCGCAGGGCGCTGCGCAGGTGGTCGCCGAGGACCGCCGGGCGGCTGTTGGCCAGGCCGCCGAGGTTGTAGCCCACCAGGGCGGTGCCGGTGAACCAGACGTGGTTGGCCTGGTAGGAGGTGTCCTGTGCGGCCGCGTCGCCGAAGATGACGTGGCGGCCGAGCGGCGCGAGCAGGCCGTTGGCCGTGCCGCGGGTGTCGCCGCCGATGGAGTCGAGGACGACGTCGACCCCGGCGCCGTCGGTCAGCCGCCGGACCTCATCCTCCAGCCGGTCGTAGGTGACGACCGCGTCGTAGCCGAACTCCAGGGCCTGCGCGGCCTTCTCCGGCGAGCTGGTGGCGCCGATGACGCGGGCGGCTCCCGCGGCCCGGGCGAGCTGGGCCGCCGCGGTGCCCACGCCCCCGGCCGCGGCCAGGACGAGTACGGTGTCGCCCTGCTCGACGCGGGCCGCGGCGTGCACGACGCCCCAGGCGGTCGCGCCGTTGCACAGGGCGGCCGCCGCCAGGGCGGACGGCAGCTCGGCGAGCTCGCCCTCCAGCGGTACGGTCAGCTCGGCGCGGGCCGAGACGAACTCGGCGTTGCCGCCGCCGTCGAGGGTGAGCGCGGCGACCCGCTGGCCGGGACGCAGGCCGGTCACGCCCTCGCCCACGGAGCGGACGGTGCCGACGGCCTCCAGTCCGGGCACGTGCGGCAGGCCGACGGGGAACTGGCCGCGTCGGAACATCACTTCGGCGAAGTTCACGCCGGCGTGGGTGACCTCGACGACCACGCGGCCGGGCGCGGCCTCGGGCTCGGGGGCGTCGTGGACGACGGTCAGGACATTGTGGTCGCCGAATTCGGCGAAACGTGCGGCGCGCATGGCCACCTCCGGGGGGAGATCGATGGTGTGAGGGAAGAGGGGGACGAGAGGGACGAGCTGGAAGTCAGGTGCAGGGGGTGTCGCGGGCTAGCGGGTGTGTGGCGGGCACCGCGGACATCCGCCAGACACCCCCTAGGGGGTCCGCAGGTGCTGCCGGACGCTGCGGCGCGCCTTCATCCCGAGGACCCCGTCACGGACGAGTTCCTCCAGGAGCGGCGCCACATCGAGCTCCGAGCCGCCCAGGCCGCGCCGCAGCCCCTGCTGTACGGCGAGGGCGACGTCGGTGCCGACCACGTCGAGCAGGCGGAACGGGCCGTGGGGGAAGCCGCAGCCGCCCGTGACGGCGGCGTCGACCTCCTCCACGGTGCCGCGGCCCTCGCCGACGATCCGGGCGGCGTCGTTGATGAGCGGGAACAGCAGGGCGTTGACGATGAATCCGGCCCGGTCGGTGCAGTGCACCGGGGTCCGGCCGAGGCCGCGGCACAGGGCGTCGGCGGTGGCGACGACCTCGGCCGCGGTGGTGTCGGTCCGGACGACCTCGACGAGGTTCATCGCGGGGGCCGGGTTGAAGAAGTGGAGGCCGATGACCTCGGCCGGGCGGCTCACGGCCGCGGCGAGCCGGGCCACGGGCAGGCTGGAGGTGGTCGTGGCCAGGACCGTGCCCGGTCCGCAGGCGCGGTCGAGACGCGTCAGGACGTCGAGCTTCGCGTCGAGGTCCTCGGCGATCGCCTCGACGACGAGGTCGCAGCCGGCGAGCGCGTCGGCCGAAAGGACGGTGGCGCACCCCTCCAGGACCCGGTCGGCCTCGTCGCGGGGCATCCGCGTGGACAGCAGGGCCCGGTGGACGGCCGGTCGGGCCGCCTCGGCGCGCTGCTCGGAGCGCGCGAGGAGGCGTACCGGGTGGCCGGAGGCCAGGAACACGGCCGCGATGCCCGTCGCCATGGTGCCGGAGCCGACCACGCCGACCTCGCGCACGGTACGGGGCTCGGCCCCCGCGGCGAGCGACGCCGGGGCCGCGGCCACGGGTGCCCGGTGCAGGCGCGCGAACGCCCCGGCGGGCAGGCCCAGGGCTTCGGAGGCGCCCTGCGCGGTGTGCGGGCCGATCGAGGCGAGCAGTTCGAGGGGGCCGCCGCGCATCCCGCAGCCGAGCCGCATGGCGGTGTCGACGTCCTCGGGGGCGGCGTAGCCGTCGGCGACCATGGCGGCCGCGCGGCCCAGGTAGCGCAGCAGCAGCTCGGCCCCGGTGCGCCAGTGGGGCTCCTCGGGGGTGCCGGGCAGGCCGCTGCGGCGGGCGAGTTCGCCGAGCGGGTCGCCGGCCCGGGCAGCGGCGGCCGGGTCGTCTGAAGAGGCAGGGGCGGCAACGTCGGCAGCCGGGTGGGAAGCGGCCGTCGCCGGGGGGTGCCCGGCGATGCCCTTCATCCGGTGCCAGCCGCTGTCCTCGGCGCGCTCCGCGAGGACGGGGTCCTCGCCGATGACGTGCGCGTGGCCGACGGCGGTCAGCAGCGGGAGGTCGGAGGCGTGGTCGCCGTACGCGTGGCAGTCCGCGGGATCGGCCCCGGCGGCGCGCATGTCGGCCTCGGCCGCGACGGCCTTGGCGTCGCCGATGACCGCGACCGTCAACTCGCCGGTGTAGCGCCCGTCCTTGATCTCGGGCCGGGAGCACAGCACCACGTCCGCGCCGACGTAGGCGGCCACCGGGTCGAGGCAGGCGGGGAAGGAGCCGGAGACCAGCACCGTACGGTCACCCGCGCGCTGGTGCTCGCGCAGGGCGTCGAGCACGGGCGGGTGGAACAGTCCGCCGGACGCCAGTTCCTGCGCGAACCAGGCGCGGCCCTCCCGGGCGACCTCCTCGACCGAGCAGCCCGCGTACAGGCCGTAGTACTCGCGGTTGGTCACCTCGCGCGGTATGCCCTCGGCGGCGCGCCGGCGCAGGTTGGCGGCGGCCTCCTCGTAGGCGGAGTCGGGCGCGCCCTGGGCCCGCAGGTGGAAACGCAGGAAGCGGAACATGCTCTTGACGGTGATGAGGGTCTCGTCGACGTCGAAGAAGGCCGTGCGCCGGGCCTGGTCGTTCATGCGGTACTCCGGGAGCTGTGTTCGGTGGTGACGGCGGCGGCCGGGCCGCCGCCCGGGGGCGGTGCGGGGGATTGCCCGCCCCCGGGCGACGGGGTCGGACGGCCGGACTAGTTGGCCGCGCCGCTGAGGGCGGGTTCCGGGGACTCGGTCTCCGTGCCCGGAGCGGTCGCCTCCGGGGCGGCCTCCTCCTTGCGCGGACGGCACAGGACCCACAGGAAGGGCACGGTGACCAGGCAGATGGCGGAGAGCACCCAGAGGATCTCGTGCATGGCGCCGCTGTAGGCGGTGGAGGCGAACTCGGTGTAGGCGCCGCGGAGGGACTCCTCCACCTTCGTCGCGGAGGTCGCCAGGTCGCCCTGCGCGAGCTGGTTGGCGACGTCGCCGGCCGAGCCCGCGGCGGCGTAGTCGCCGATGCCGTCGGCCAGCTGCGAGCGGGTGACGCTGACCATCAGCGAGCCCATGGCGGCGATGGCGATGACCTCGCCGGTGATGCGCATCGTGTTGAACATGCCCGCGGCCATGCCGGCGCGGTGCGGCTCCACGGAGCTGACGGCGGCGCCGTCCAGCACGCCGTTGGAGATGCCGAAGCCGATACCGATGACGACCAGCGGTCCGGCCAGCGCCAGGACGCCGATGTTGGCCTCGATGACGGTCAGCCAGGCGGTACCGGCGGCGACCAGCGTCATGCAGGTGACCAGCAGGGCGCGCGGCGAGAGCCACTTGGAGGCGTAGCCCGCGATGGCCGGCATGACCAGCGTGGGAGCGGTGAGGAGCAGCAGGAGCAGACCGGCGTCGGCGGCGGAGATGCCGTCCACGGCCATGAAGTACGAGGGCAGGAAGACCAGGAGGGCGACGAAGCCGAAGGCGAGGGCGACCGGGGTCACGCACAGGGCGACGTACTGCGGCTGGCGGAAGAGGCCCAGGTCGAACATGGGGTGCGCGGAACGCGATTCGACGAGGACGAAGCCGGCGAGCAGCAGGGCGGAGCCGACGAGGAAGAGCAGGACGACCGGGTGCGCCCAGCCGATCTGGGGGCCTTCGACCAGCGCGAGGATGAGCAGGAAGAGGCTGGAGGTGAAGGTGAGGGTGCCGGCCCAGTCGACCTTGGGGGCCTCGGGGTTGCGGCCCTCGGGGATGCGCAGGGCGGCGATGACGACGACCACGGCGACGATGGCCTGGGCGTAGAAGAACCAGCGCCAGTCGAGTGCGCTGGTCAGCGCGCCGGCGGCCAGCGGGCCGAAGGCGAGGCCGATGCCGAAGCAAGTGCCGTAGAAGCCGAAGGCGCGGGCGCGGGCGGCGCCGTCGAAGGCGTTGGCGAGGGCGGAGCTGGCGCTGGTGATGACGGCGGCGGCGCCGATGCCGGCGATGCCGCGGACGATGTCGACCAGGGTGATGTCGGTGGCCGCGCCGGCGATGAGCGAGCAGAGCGCGAAGACCGTCATGCCGCCGAGGAACATCCGGCGGCGGCCGATGATGTCGGACAGCGAGCCGCAGGCGAGCAGGAAGCTGGCGAACGTCAGGTCGTAGGCGTTGACGACCCACTGGAGGTCGGCGAGGTCGCCCCCGAGGTCGGCACCCATGGCGGGGAGGGTGACGGAGGTTCCGGTGATCGAGGTGGGCAGGAGCGCGGCGATCAGGCAGGCCGCCAGCAGCGTGATGCCCGCTCGGGAGGGTGCTCGGTCCATGGGCTGTGCGGTTGTACTCACCGGGAGTACCTCCTCGGGGTTTCGGCAGGGGGTGAAGGCATGCGGAAGGGGGGGTCCCAGGGGCCGCTCGCGGCGGGGGCCGCGGCGGCCAGGACCAGTCGGAACAGTATCAGGGTTCTTACTCAGAACGTCGGTTGAGCTGTATCAGGATTCTGCTACTTGGCTGATTTCAAATCAGTAGCGGGTGCCGACGGCGGACGGCAGACCCGTGAGACGGTCCAGGTCGGAGGGGCTGAGCCGCACGTCGACCGCCGCCACGTTCTCGCGCAGGTACCCGACCCGCTTGGTGCCCGGGATGGGTACGACGTGCTCGCCGCGCGCCAGCACCCAGGCCAGCGCCACCTGCGCGGGCGTGGCGCCGTGCGCCTGGGCCACGTCCCGTACGGTGTCCACGATCCGCTGGTTGGCGGCCCGGGCGGCGTCGGAGAACCGCGGGTTGGTGGCCCGGAAGTCGTCGTCCTCGAACTGCGTCGACGTGTCGATGCTGCCGGTGAGGTAGCCCCGGCCCAGGGGGGCGAAGGGGACGAAGGCGGCGCCGTTCGCCGCGCACCAGCCGACGACGTCGTCGCCCTCCAGCGCGTCGCGCGTCCACAGGGACAGCTCCGACTGGATGGCCGTCACCGGATGCACGGCGTGCGCCCGGGCGGCCTCGCCCGCCGTCACCTCGGAGAGCCCCAGGTGGCGCACCTTGCCCTCGGCGACCAGTTCGGCGAGGGCGCCCCAGGTGTCCTCCAACGGCACGGCGGGGTCGACCCGGTGCAGGTAGTAGAGGTCGATGACATCGGTGCGCAGCCGCTTCAGGCTCGCCTCGACGGCCCGGCGCACCTGGGCCGGGGAGCCGTCCCGGTGCATCTGCTTGGTGGCCAGGTCGTCGACGACCAGGCCCATCTTGGTGGCCAGGACCACCTCGTCGCGACGGCCCTGGAGGGCCTCGCCGACGAGGGACTCGTTGTGCCCGTCCCCGTAGATGTCCGCGGTGTCCAGGAACGTCACGCCCAGGTCGAGGGCGGTTCGGATGACCTCCACGGAGGTGCTGTCGGTGCGCTGGGATTCGGCGTACCCCCAGCTCATTCCCATACAGCCGAGCCCGATGGAGCTCACGTCCGGTCCTGCGGAACCCAGTTGGCGCGTCTTCAAGGCGGTACCTCACGATGTGTCGTTCAAGGGGCGGGGGGAGGGAAGCACGAGGGGGGAAGAAGGATGGTCGGTGCCGGCCGGCGCGTCGGCACAGCGCGCCGGCCGGCACCCGTTCGAGGGGTCGCGGCGATGGCGGACCGGAACGCTAGGGGGTGTCTGGCGGATGTCCGCGGCGTCGCGACGCCCGGCAGACACCCCCTAGGCGGCGGTCACGACCAGCGCCGCGTTGTGGCCGCCGAAGCCCGCCGAGTTGCTGATCGCGGCGAGCAGCCGCGTCTGCCGCGGCGCGCCGGCGACCAGGTCCAGGGCGATGTCCGGGTCCCTCTCGGTCAGGTTGGCCGTCGGCGGGATCCGGCCGTGCTTGACGGCCAGGACCGTGTACGCGGCTTCGATCGCTCCGGCCGCCGCCAGCGGGTGGCCGGTGACGCCCTTGGTGGAGGAGACGGCCGCGCCCTCGCCGAACACGCGGTACAGGCCGCGCGCCTCCGTCACGTCGTTCATCGGCGTGGACGTGCCGTGCGCGTTGACGTGGCCGATGTCCTCGGGCGCGAGTCCCGCGTCGGCCAGTGCCGCGCGCACCGCCCGCTCGACGCCGTGGCCCTGCGGGTCCGGCGCGGTGGCGTGGTGGGCGTCCGAGGAGGCCCCGTAACCGCTCACGTACGCGTGCACGGAGGCACCCCGGGCCCGGGCGTCGGCGGCGCGTTCCAGCACCAGGATGCCGGCGCCCTCGGCGGCGACGAAGCCGTCACGGTTCGCGTCGAAGGGCCGCGAGGCCAGCTCCGGGTAGTCCATCCGCTTGGACAGCGCGCCCATCTGGTTCAGGCCCGCCATGACGGTGGGGCTGATCGCCGACTCCGAACCCCCGGCGATCACCACGTCGCAGGCGCCGCTGCGCAGCAGGTCCTGCGCGTAGCCGACGGCCGTGGTGCCGGAGGCGCAGGCCGTGGCGGTGACCAGGCTCGGCCCCTTGGCCCCGCAGTCGATGGCCACGTACCCGGCGACCATGTTGACCATGGACATCGGGACCAGCATGGGCGAGACCATGCCCGGGCCCTGTTCGCCCATCGTCTGGCACTGCCGCTCGAAGGTGGTCGATCCTCCGAGGGAGTTGCCGATGACGACCGCCACCCGGGCGCCGTCCCACTGCTTCGGATCCAGTCCGGAGTCCGCGACCGCCTCCCGTGCGGCCGCGATCGCCAGCTGGACGAAGCGGTCGTAGCGCCACGCCTTGGTACGGCCCAGCAGTGCGGCCGCGTCGAATCCGGGCACCCGGCAGGAGAAGTCCGGCTTGCCGCCCTCCAGTTCCGGGTCGCAGGCGGCGGCGCTGCGGCCCGAGAGGACGCGTCGCCAGTTCTCGTCTACTCCGATGCCGGCCGGGGTCACCAGGCCCAGGCCGGTGACCGCGATGCCGTCTCGCTGCGCTGTGCCCATCGTCAGACCGCCGCCTCGGCCTTGGTCAGCATGAGCTTCTCGACGTCCGCGACCGTGGGGCACTCCAGCAGCTCGTAGTCGAAGACGTCGACGCCGAACTCCTGCTGAAGGGTCAGGGCGAACTCCACCAGGACGAGGGAGTCGAACTCCAGCTCCTCGAAGGTGGTGCCGGCCTGCACCTCGGCGCTGTCGACGCCGAAGTGGCGGCCGAGGACGGCGGCGATGCGGGTGAAGGTGTCGGTGGTGGTGTCGGTGGTGGTGGTCATGGTCGTCTTGCTCCTGTGTGTCGTGCCGTGAGGTGAGAAGGAAGGGGGTGGTGTCAGCCGGCCACGAGGTCCGGCCAGTTCAGGGCGGCGCTCCCCCAGGTGGCGCCGCCGCCGAAGGCGCTGAGCAGCACCTTGTCGCCACCGCGCAGGCGGCCGGTGGCCACCGCGTCGGCGAGGGCCACGGGGATCGAGGCGCCGGCGGTGTTGCCGACGTGCTCGATGTGGGAGAAGACCTTGTCCCCGGGGACGCCGAGCCGGTCCCCCAGGGCCTTGAGGATGCGGGCGTTGGCCTGGTGTCCGACGAAGAGGTCCACGTCGTCGGCGCTCCAGCCGACCTTGCCGAGCACCTCGCGGGCCGAGGCGTCCATACGGACGACCGCGTTCATGAACACCTCGCGGCCGCGCATGCTGAACCACGCGTCCGCGGGGTCCGCCGTCACGCCGGCCGTCGGGTCGGCCGCGAGCGGCTGCTGCGAGCCGCCCGCCCGTACGGTGATCAGGTCGGCCAGCGCCCCGTCGCTGCCGAGGTCGATCCCCAGCACCGCGCCGGGGTCGCCCTCCTGGCCGGCGCCGAGCACCATGGCTCCCGCGCCGTCGCCGAAGATCGCCACGGTGGAGCGGTCCTGCGGGTCGAGCAGGGTGGTGAAGGCCTCGGCGGCGATGACGAGCACGCTGTCGGCCTGGCCCGCGCCGATCATGGCGGCCGCGGTGGACAGCGCGTAGAGGAATCCGCTGCACACGGCCGAGACGTCGAAGGCCGGTACGCCGGTCAGCCCCAGCCGGTACGCCACGTTCGGCGCGGTGGCCGGGCAGGGCCGGTCCGGGGTGGTCGTGGCCAGCACGACCATGTCGACCGAGTTGACGCCGGCCGAGTTCAGGGCCCGCCGCCCGGCCTCGACCGCGAGGTCGCCGGTGCTCATGCCCGGGTCGACCACATGGCGCTGCCCGATGCCGGTGCGGCTGCGGATCCACTCGTCCGAGGTGTCCAGGCGGGCGGCGAGCATGTCGTTGGTGACCACCGTCGGGGGCAGCCAGGCACCGATGCCGCGGACCACGGCGACGCGCGTCATGCCGTCACCTCGCGGGAGGTCCCGAAGGCGGTATCGGCGGCGGGCAGCAGCCCGGCGCGCCGCAGTGCGGGCGCGATCTCCCAGGGCCGGGTCAGCGGCACGAAGGCCGCGAGGTGCCCGTCGGGGCGGACGACCGCCGCGACCGGGTCGCGCGGGAAGCTCCGCTCCAGGTCCGGCGAGACGACCTCGGCCAGGTCCACCACCGGTGTCCCGGCGGGTATCGCCGCGCGGGCGGCCGCGGCGCGCTCGGCCCAGCCCGGCCCCCGGTGGACGCCGGGCCACAGCAGCACGCTCGGCAGGTCCCCCGCGATGCGCGGCCGGCCGGTGCGCCGGTCCGCGTCGCCCGGCTCGGCGACGAAGACGGGCAGCCGGGTGCCCGGCCGCGCCCCCGAGACGCCGGCCAGCCGGGTGGCGGCGCCCTTGACGGCGGACCACCGGTCCTGCGGCGGGGCGTAGCCGATGTCGAGCTGGCTCATCACCGGGGCCGCGACGCGCTGGAGCAGTCCGGTGCGGTCGGCGACGCGGGCGATGCCGTCGCGGGCGGCGGTGCGTGCCCGGCCGCTCACCAGGCCCCAGCGGGTCTGCAGTCCGGTGGTACGGGTGATCCGGTGGGCGGCGGCCCGGCGTTCGGCGTCGTACTCGTCGAGCACGGAGTCGGCCAGCCGGCCGCGGATGACCCCGGCGAGCCGCCAGCCCAGGCTCACCGCGTCGATGAGGCCGGTGTTCATGCCCTGCCCCCCGGCCGGGCTCATGATGTGCGCGGCGTCGCCGGCCAGGAAGCAGCGCCCCTGCCGGAAGGTCGCGGCCGTACGGCAGCGCAGCCGGAACGTGGTGCTCCAGTGCAGTTCGCCGATGGTGCCCGCGCCCGGCGCGACCTGCTCCAGGCGCTCCTGGAACAGGTCGCGGGACGGCGCGGCGGCGCCCTCCTCCTGGTGCGGCACGCTGACGGCCAGCCGGAAGTTCACCCCGTCCAGCGGTGCGAGGCCGAAGGCGCCCCGGGCGGAGTAGAGGTAGTGCAGCATGCGGTGCGAGAGCCCTCCCTCGACGGGGGCGTCGGCGATCGCGAAGGTCAGGTCCGGCGCCGAGCCCTCGAAGGCGATGCCGAGCTGCTTGCGTACGGTGCTGTGCGCGCCGTCCGCGCCGACCACCCAGCCGTACTCGGCCTCCTCCAGCGCCCCTTCGGCGGTGCGCAGGCTCACCCGCGTCCGCTGCTGCGGGCCCTGGGTGAGGCGCTCCAGGGTGACGCCGCGCTCGATGCTGCCGCCGAGTTCGAGGAGGCGCTTCTCCAGCACCGACTCGGTGACGTTCTGCGGGACGGTCAGCGCGAAGCGGTACGGGGTGCCGGGGAGGTGGTTCATGGACACCGAGCCCAGGCGGTTGCCCTCGGAGTAGAAGCTCACCCCGTCCACCTGGTGGCCCGCGTCGATCAGCGGGGCGGCCGCGCCGATGCGGCGCAGCTGTTCCAGGATGCGCGGCCAGACGATGGCGGCCCGGGAGTGCTCGGGCGAGGTGACGGAGGCGTCGACCAGCCGGACGGGGATGCCCTGCTGTACCAGTTCGCAGGCGACCACCAGGCCGACCGGGCCCGCGCCCACGACCAGCACGTCGGGTGCGGGTGCGGACTCGCGTCGTTGTTCAGGGGTCATCGTTGCGCTCCGGGTCGGGGTCGTCGGTTCGGTGGGGCGTGTATTGGGGGCCGTGCGGGTCCTGCGGTCGGTCACTGCCGCATCTCCACCGCGGCGCAGGAGAAGGTGAATCCGCCGCCCGCGCTGATCACCAGGGCGATCTCGCCGGTGTCCAGCAGCCCGCGCCGCCTGATCTCCTCGAAGTTGGCCGCCATGTCGCCGGCGCCGAGGTGTCCGGTGTCGGCGCCGAGGCGGATGCTCCGCGCCTTGGTGAGGCCGGCGACGCCCGGGTAATAGGTCTCGTTCAGCACCTTGTCGCCCACACGGGGGAAGGCGATCAGCTTCACGCGCGGGTCGCCGGGCTCCAGCCCGGCGTCGGCCAGCGCCCCGAGGACGATGTCGTGCAGTACGGAGTGGACGCGCCCGTAGAAGACGTCCAGTCCGGTGTCTTCGATGAACGCCTTCTTCGTGCGTCGGACGTCGACCCGGTCGCTGTGCCAGCGCGGCGCGGGCGAGAAGGCGTCGCGGCCCCGGTGCAGCGCCTCCACCTCGGGGATGGTGGCCGTGGCCAGGGAGCGCAGGAGCAGTTCGTCGGCGCTGCCGTCGGGGCGGTGCAGGACGACCGCGGTGGCGGCGTCCCCGTACCAGACCCCGTAGTCGCCGCGCCAGCGGTCGAAACCCTCGTCGGCGAAGCGGTCCGCGGTGGTCACCAGCGCGCTGCGGCAGCCGGGGTCGGCCAGGAGCCGCGCGGCGGCGAGCTCCAGGCCGACGGCGCCGCCGTTGCACATCTGCTGGATGCCGACCGGAAGCGTGTGGAGCGCGCCCAGTTCGCGGGCGACGTAGTGCGCCGGGGACCAGAAGTCGTGGCCCTGGTGGTGGATCCAGGCGTGGATCAGCAGGTCCGGAGCGGGCGCGTCCGGTCCGGCGGCGGCCAGTGCGGCGCGGGCGGCGCGTACGGCCATGTCGGGTGCGGCCAGGTCGGAGACCGGCAGCTGCCGGATGCCCGCGGTGGCCTGCTCCTCGGTGTCGATCCGGCCGGCGGCGACGGCCTCGTGCGCGGTGTCGGCCCGCTCGGGCAGCCAGACGCGTACGGCCTTGATCCCCAGCCCGTCCCTCAGGTCCATGACGAGTCCTTTCGTATAAGCCGTGTTCGTGTACGCGGTGTTCGGGTACGCCGTGTTCAGGTACGCCGTGTTCGCCTACGCCGTGTCTGCGTCGGGGTGGGCGGTCAGCCGGGCAGGCCGTCGGCGGCCCGAAGGGTGATCTCGCCGGAGGCCACGACCGTCGACTCCTGTTCGAAGGAGATCTCCAGGACGGTGTCGGTCCCGTCCGTGCCGCGCCCGGGGCGAGCGGTCACCAGCGTGGGGCGGTCCAGCTCGGCGTACTGGAAGAAGTCCGCGGTGAAGCCGGTCATGACCGCCGCGGGGGCCGGCGCGCCCTCGGCCATGACGTACAGGCCGAGCTGGCGGGCGGCCTCCATCATGACCATGCCGGGCATGTGGTCCTGGCGGTGGTCGAACATGCTGGGGTTGTCGAACGGGGCCAGCAGCAGGGCGCTCCCGGTCAGCGGGCCGGTCCGGTCGACCCTGCCGAGTACGACGTTGCGCCGGTCCGCACGGTCCACCGAGGCCGCCTCCGCCAGGGCGTCGACGGGGCGCGGCGGCAGGAGGTCCGACAGCGCCGGGGCGTCGGGGCGGCGGCCGTGCCGCAGCGAGCGGTACACCTCGGAGGGCAGGTAGCCGACGTCCATGCGCACCTCGCCGATGCGCTCGGCGCCCAGCAGCATCGCCATCACGTACGTCACACCGCGCAACTGCCCGCGCAGTCGGCGCTCGTTGGCGGTCTCCACCTCGATGCGCAGCTCCGCCGGCCGGGTGCCGGGGGCGGGGGCCGGGGTGGGCTCGTAGGTCATGGACCAGGACTTCAGGATGAAGTTCTGGTCGTGCGGGATGTCGAAGTGGGCGTGCCCGGCGTACGTCTCCGCCTGTCGGCAGCACTCCAGGAGCAGCAGCGGGTCCAGGACCCGGGACTGGCTGAGGTGGTCGGTGTAGTAGGCGTGCGAGGCGGGCAGCTGGGCGGCGGCGAGGAACCGGGAGGGGGCCTGGTGGCGGTAGTCCGTCAGGAACACCTCGGACAGCGCGCTGCGGTGCAGCAGCGTCCGGTCGACGGTCCGTACGTAGGAGAGCGGAAGCTCCTCGGAAATGACACTCGCGTTCGACTCAAAGCGATCGATCCCCACCCTGACACCACCCGAAGCATTAGGGGCGACGGCCCGCCCGTACGGCGGCCCTCACCAAGAAGACAGGTCCTGACCGCGGCCGTGTCGGCCGGTCGGATCCTCGGCGGCCCGGCGGCGCTGCACGGGCGGTGCCACGATGAACGTTCGACCCCGGACGAGTGTCAGGGTCCTGGCACGAGGCAGGACGCTATGCGCCATCAACCCCACCGTCAAGGGGTTTGATCAATCATTTGAACGACACGCACCGTTAACCAGCTGAGGGCATCATCACAGGTCACATCGGATGCGACGCATGGTAGGACTCACAGTAGTGTCAGACATCTGCGATAACCTTCGATCCGATGTGAATCTGCATCTACCGCCAGCAGCAAGCCCCTTGGAGGCCACCGTGCACACCATCAACTTGGGAACCGAAGGACCTGCCGTGGGTCGGGTGGGACTGGGCTGCATGGGCATGTCCTGGGGCTATGACCAGGAGGGGTGGGACGACGCGACCTCGGTGGGCGTCATCCACCGGGCCATCGACATGGGCGTCCGCTTCTTCGACACCGCCGACCAGTACGGCCCGTTCACGAACGAGCGGCTCGTCGGGAAGGCGCTGCGCGACCGCCGCGACGAGGTCGTGCTCGCCACCAAGGGCGGTCTGATCGTCGACGGGGCCCGCCGCACCCACCGCAACGGCCGCCCCGAGCACTTGCGCGCCGCGTGCGAGGCGAGCCTGCTGCGGCTCGGGACCGACCACGTGGACCTGTACCAGCTCCACCGCGTCGACCCGGCCGTCCCCGTGGAGGAGAGCTGGGGCGCCATGGCCGAGCTCGTCCAGGCGGGCCTGACCCAGGCGATCGGCCTCTCCGAGGCCTCCGTCGACGAGATCTCCCGCGCCCACGCGATCCACCCCGTGGCCTCGGTCCAGTCCGAGCTCTCCCTGTGGAGCCCGGACGCCACCGGGGACGTCGTCCCGTACTGCGCGGAGCAGGGCATCACCTTCATCGCCTTCGCCCCGCTGGGCCGCGGCTTCCTCTCCGGCCGGATCACCACGGTCGAGGACCTGCCGCGCGTCGACGCCCGCCGCGGGATCCCCCGGTTCCAGCCGGAGGCCATCGCCGCCAACCAGGCCATCACCGAGACCACCGGCAGGATCGCGGCCCGCCTGGGGATCAGCGTTCCGCAGCTGGCCATCGCCTGGGTACTGGCCCAGGGTCCGGGGGTCATGGCGCTGCCCGGCACCAAGACCCCGAAGTACCTGGAGGAGAACTTCGCGGCCGGCGCGGTCACCCTCCCGGCCGAGGTCCTGGCGGAACTGGCCGACCTGCCCGCAGCGGTCGGCAGCCGCTGACCGCCCGCGTCCGACCGGGCGCCTGCAACCGGGCGCCTCCCCCCTATCGACCCCACCGAGGAACCGACGTGACCACGAGCGAGCAATCAGCACTCAACCGGCTGGCGGAGCTGCGGCAGATCAAGGAGCAGGCGCACAGCGGCCCCAGCGAGCGCGCGACCGAAGCGCAGCGCGCGAAGGGCAAGCTGACCGCCCGTGAGCGCATCGCGCTGCTGCTCGACGAGGGTTCCTTCCAGGAGGTCGAGCCGCTGCGCCGGCACCGGGCGACCGGTTTCGGCCTGGAGGACAAGAAGCCCTACACGGACGGCGTGATCACCGGCTGGGGCACGGTGGACGGGCGCACGGTCTTCGTGTACGCGCACGACTTCCGGATCTTCGGCGGGGCGCTCGGCGAGGCCCACGCCACGAAGATCCACAAGATCATGGACATGGCCCTCGCGGCCGGTGCCCCGCTCGTCTCGCTCAACGACGGCGCGGGCGCCCGCATCCAGGAGGGCGTCTCCGCGCTGGCCGGCTACGGCGGCATCTTCCAGCGCAACACCAAGGCCTCGGGCGTCATCCCGCAGATCTCGGTCATGCTCGGCCCGTGCGCGGGCGGCGCCGCCTACTCCCCCGCCCTGACGGACTTCGTGTTCATGGTCCGCGACACCTCGCAGATGTTCATCACCGGCCCGGACGTGGTCCAGGCCGTCACCGGCGAGCAGATCTCCCAGAACGGCCTCGGCGGCGCCGACGTCCACGCCGGAACCTCGGGCGTCGCGCACTTCGCGTACGACGACGAGGAGACCTGCATCTCCGAGGTCCGCTACCTGCTGTCCCTGCTCCCGCAGAACAACCGGGAGAACCCGCCCGCGGTCGAGAGCCGCGACCGGGCCGACCGCCGCGGCGACGTCCTGCTGGACCTGGTCCCCGCCGACGGCAACCGGGCGTACGACATGCGCAAGGTCATCGAGGAACTCGTCGACGAGGGCGAGTACTTGGAGATCCACGAGCGCTGGGCCACCAACATCATCTGCGCCCTGGCGCGGATGGACGGCCAGGTCGTCGCGGTCGTCGCCAACCAGCCCGCCAGCTACGCGGGCGTCCTGGACATCCACGCCTCGGAGAAGGCCGCGCGGTTCGTGCAGCTCTGCGACGCCTTCAACATCCCGATCGTCACCCTGGTCGACGTTCCCGGCTTCCTGCCCGGCGTCGACCAGGAGCACAACGGCATCATCCGCCACGGCGCCAAGCTCCTCTACGCCTACTGCAACGCCACCGTGCCCCGCATCTCCCTCGTGCTGCGCAAGGCGTACGGCGGCGCGTACATCGTCATGGACTCCCAGTCCATCGGCGCCGACCTCACCTACGCCTGGCCCACCAACGAGATCGCGGTCATGGGCGCCGAGGGCGCGGCGAACGTCATCTTCCGCCGCGAGATCGCCGGGGCCGACGACCCCGACGCGATGCGCACGCAGAAGATCAAGGAATACAAGACCGAGCTGATGCACCCGTACTACGCGGCCGAGCGCGGCCTCGTCGACGACGTCATCGACCCCGCCGAGACCCGCGAGGTGCTCGTCAGCGCCCTCACGATGCTCCGCAACAAGCACGCCGATCTGCCGTCCCGCAAGCACGGCAACCCGCCGCAGTAACAGGAGAACCGACCCGTATGAACACCGACACCCTGCTGCGCATAGAGAAGGGCGACGCGGCCCCAGAGGAACTGGCGGCGATCACCGCGATCCTCCTGGCCCGCGCGGCCGCCACCCCCGAACCCCGCCCGACCTCCCGCCCCCGGGCGGCCTGGCGCACCCCGGGCTTCCGCGCCGCACACAGCTGGCGGGGCTGAGCGGCCCCTATTCGCCCGGGGCGGGCGTGGCCTGGTGGTAGTACATCCGCCATCCGGAGCCCTCGTCCGACTTCCGCCAGATCGAGCTCCGCAGGGCCCGGCTCCCGCCGATGCGGGTCTCGTACGTCAGGTGCACGAGGCCCGGTGCCAGCACGACGCCGGTCATGGGCCCGGCCTCGTACCGCGGCCCGTCCTCGGACGCGCCCGCCATCCCGGCCAGCGCCGCGAGCATCGCCTCCCGGTCCCACCGCCGCCCGGAGGCGCCCACCTCCACGAACTCCGGATCCAGCAACCCCTCGGCCAACGCCCGCGACACCCGCACCTCGGGAGCCATCAGCCGCAACTCCCCCGCAATCGCCTCACCCACACCATCACTCACACCCCCACCCTGCCGCACCCCCAAGAACAACGCAGCCCGGGCCCCACGAACCGGCCGATGCCCCTGCCCGGCCGCCGCCGATGCCCAGCAGGCAGGGCCCCGAAGTCATGCGACCACCGGCAGCATCGACACCATGAGCGGTAGTAAGAAGTACTCGATCAGCCTGCCCGAGGACCTCGCCGAAGCCGTACGCGCCCACGTCGGACCCGGCGGTTTCTCCGCCTACGTTGCCGAGGCCCTCGAACAACGCGTCGCCATGGACAAGCTCCGGGAGATCGTCGCCGACTTCGAGACCGACAATGACGAGCTCACCCGCGAGGAGGTCGAGGCCGCCCGCGCGCTGCTGCGTCATGACCACCGACCGGTCGGCGGGGCCGCCGCCTGATGCCTGGCACCCTCATGCTCGACAGCGAAGGCCTCTCGAAGCTCTACCGCAAGGACCGTACCGTCGTGGCAATGGTCCAAGCGGCATCAGAGGAGGGAGTCCGCGTGGCCACCAGCTCTCCCGCCTCGACGTTCACGACGTCACCAAGGAGATCGCCGACCAGGCCGCGACCCTCCTGCGTACCCACCGTCTCCACGGCCACAAGTACGCCATCGACGCCGCCTTCGCCGTCATCGCCCGCAGCGCACCCCGGCCGGTCACCGTCCTGACCTCCGACCCCGAGGACCTGACAATCCTGTACGGCCCCGCCGTAGAGATCGTCAAGGTCTGAACGCCCCCAGCTTGAGCTGCGGGCCGCTACCGTGAAGCCATGACCGCACTGCCCGACTGGATGCGCCCGCCGCGCGCGGAAGGCTGGTTCGCGGAGGACCTCGACCGCCTCCCCGAGGCGCCCCGCCACACCGAGCTGATCGACGGAGCCCTCGTCTTCATGATGTCGCCCCAGAGGTGGTGGCACGGCCACCTCGTCACCATGCTCACCGTCGCACTCATGGAGCAGGTGCCCGCCGACACCAGAGTCGGCCGCGAAATGACCATCAAGCTCGACCCGCGCAACCGTCCCGAACCGGACCTGCTGGTGACGACGGCCGATTTCGACGGCGACCGCACCTGGTTCGCACCGGAGGACGTCCAGCTCGTCATCGAGGTCGTCTCCCCGGAGTCCGCCCATCGCGATCGCACAGTAAAGCTCCGCAAGTACGCGGAGGCCGGCATCCCGCACTACTGGTGCATCGAGGACGAGGACGGGGCTCCCGTCGTCCACGTCTACGAGCTCGACGAACCCACCGGCGCCTACGCGCCCGCCGGCATCTTCCGGGGCACCCTCA
The DNA here is from genome assembly GCF_055604165.1 of Streptomyces sp. NPDC037242. NCBI lineage: Bacteria > Bacillati > Actinomycetota > Actinomycetes > Kitasatosporales > Streptomycetaceae > Streptomyces > Streptomyces sp. NPDC037242. The sequence continues at coordinate 133,945 of NZ_JBVJUY010000002.1, read as the reverse complement.
AGCGCCCGGTGCCCTTCGCGATCAGCCTGGACCTCGACAAGCTCACGCCGCCCCGAAGCGGCTGAAAAGTCAGCACCACGTCAGCACGAGAATGCAGAAGGGGTCGGACTCGTCAGGGTCCGACCCCTTCTGACCTGCACAGATGACTAGACGTTGAAGCGGAACGTTCAGCACAGAGCTCTCACCTGCAAAAACACGGTTATGGAAGTGGTTGTCCAGCACCCATCCAGCACGGTGCGAGTTCATCCAACACATCCAGCACCACGCGGCCCGACGCAAGGTTGTGTACACATGGCACACTCGGTACGCTTGAGCGCATGACGCAGCCGCTGCCCATAGAGTCCATCCGCGACGTGCGCGCACATCTGGCCGAGGTCGTGGAGCGCGCGGACCGCGACGACGTACCCACGGTGATCACGCGCCGGGGCAAGGAAGTCGCCGCCGTGGTCTCCATCGAGGTGCTGCGCAAGTACCAGGAATGGGAAGAGCGCGAGATCAACCGGATCATCGACGAGCGCATGGCCAACCCGGCACCCGGCATCCCGATCGAGGACATCATGAGGGAGACGCTGGCACGCAGTGAATGAGCACCGCGTGAGTGAGTACCGGACCGTCTTCCGCCCCGAGGCGCAGGCCGAGCTTCGGAAGATCCCTCGCGACATGGCGCTGCGCATCCTGGCGAAGCTGACCGAGCTGGAGAGCGATCCCCTCGGGTTCAACACCACCGCGCTCGTGTCTCAGCCGGAACGCCGTCGGCTGCGAGTCGGCGACTACCGGGTCGTCTACACGATCGACAACGGTGAGCTGGTGGTGTGGGTCGTGCACGTCGGGCATCGCTCCACCGTTTACGAGACCTGATTGCCGCTGACCCCACGTCAGAATATCCAGCGCCCATCCAGCACGGTGACGGCGAAGGGGTCGGACTCAACAGAGTCCGACCCCTTCTGACCTGCATGTTTGCCACGTCAGTGACGTGGTGTTATTTCATCCGCTCAGACGTTGAAGCGGAACTCCACTACGTCGCCGTCCTGCATGACGTAGTCCTTGCCTTCCATGCGGGCCTTGCCCTTGGCGCGGGCTTCGGCTACCGAGCCGCATTCGACCAGGTCCTCGAAGGAGATGACCTCCGCCTTGATGAAGCCGCGCTGGAAGTCGGTGTGGATCACGCCGGCCGCCTCGGGGGCGGTGGCGCCCTTCTTGATCGTCCAGGCGCGGGTTTCCTTCGGGCCGGCCGTCAGGTACGTCTGGAGGCCCAGGGTGTCGAAGCCGACGCGACCCAGGGTGGCCATGCCCGGCTCCTCCTGGCCGACCGACTGGAGGAGTTCGAGGGCCTCGTCGTCGTCGAGCTCGACGAGTTCCGACTCCAGCTTGGCGTTCAGGAAGATCGCCTCGGCCGGGGCGACGATCGCGCTCTGCGCGGCCTTGAAGGCCTCGTCCGTCAGCTCGTCCTCGTCCACGTTGAAGACGTAGAGGAAGGGCTTCGTGGTCAGCAGGTGCAGCTCGTGGAGGAGGTCGCCCTTCTCCGTGCCCTTGGTGATGCCCTTCGAGAAGAGGGTGTCGCCCGCTTCGAGGATCTTCTTGGCCTCGACGACCGCCGCCAGGACCGCGACCTTCTCCTTCTGGAGGCGGGACTCCTTCGTCAGGCGCGGCTCCGCCTTCTCGATGGACTGGAGGTCCGCGAGGATCAGCTCGGTGTTGATCGTCTCGATGTCGTCCTTGGGCGAGACCTTGCCGTCGACGTGGACGACGTTCTCGTCCTGGAAGGCGCGGATGACCTGGCAGATCGCGTCCGACTCGCGGATGTTCGCGAGGAACTTGTTGCCCAGGCCCTCGCCCTCCGACGCGCCGCGCACGATGCCCGCGATGTCGACGAAGTCGACCGTCGCCGGGAGGAGCTTCTGCGAGCCGAAGATGCCGGCCAGGACGGTCAGGCGCTTGTCCGGGACGCCGACGACGCCGACGTTCGGCTCGATGGTGGCGAACGGGTAGTTGGCCGCCAGCACGTCGTTCTTGGTCAGGGCGTTGAAAAGGGTCGACTTGCCGACATTCGGCAGGCCGACGATTCCGATCGTGAGCGACACGTTGGCGACTTCCCGTAGCTGGAGGGGGCGGCGGCCCGGGTGCGGGCCACCGGACAGTTTACTTTCCGTGGAGCCGCGCTGGATGTACGCGTGTCCGGGGCCCGATCCGGCCGCCCTCCCGCCTACTTTGGGAGGGTGGAGCGATACAGGACGCGACCGGCGGCTCACCCGCAGCGACCCCCGGCGCAACGCGGCCGCCCGTCGGCGCCCGGGGCCGCGGCGGGCTCAGCCGTGCCCGAGCAGGGCGCCGCTGCCCGGCGGCCCGCCCCCGCGCGCCAACTGCCGCGGCCCCGCCTGACCGGCCTCGGCGGCGGGCTCTTCGCGTGCGCCGCCATGGGGCTGGCGGGCGGGATCTCCTGGCTGCTGTTCGGCGCCTCGCTGTTCGTGTACGGGCTGCTGTTCCTGCCCGTGGCCGCCGCGACCGCGCTGTGGGTGCGGCCCGCCGACCTGATCACCGCGCCGATCTCCGCCCCGATCGCCTTCGCCGCCGGAGTGTGGCCCGTGGCGGGCGGCTCCGGCGGCGTCGGCGGCCAGCTCATGGGTCTGGTGTCCGCGCTGTCCCTGCACGCCGGCTGGCTGTACGCCGGGACACTGATCGCCGCGCTGATCGCGGTCGTACGCAAGGCCGTGCTGATCGGCAGGCGCAGGCTACCCAGAGCCACCCAAACGCGACACTAGCTCCGACGGCCCTTCAGTGGCCTCGCCGCCATCGCCGCCCCCACGATGCCCGCGTTGTTCTGGAGCTTCGCCGGGACGATCTCGGCCCGGATGCCCTCGATCAGCGGCAGGAACTTCTCCGGCTTGCGGCTGACGCCCCCGCCGATGATGAAGAGGTCCGGGGAGAACAGCATCTCCACGTGGGCCAGGTACTTCTGGACCCGGTGGGCCCAGCGCTCCCACGTCAGGTCCCCGTCCTCCTTGGCCTTCACCGACGCCCGGGTCTCCGCGTCGTGGCCCTTGAGCTCCAGGTGGCCCAGCTCCGTGTTCGGGACCAGCTTCCCGTCGACGAACAGCGCGCTGCCGATCCCGGTGCCCAGGGTCAGCAGGATGACCGTGCCGTCCCGCCCCTGCCCGGCCCCGTACGACCTCTCCGCGATCCCCGCCGCGTCCGCGTCGTTCAGGACCGTGACCGGCAGGCCGCCCAGCTCCCGCGAGAGCAGGGCCGCCGTGTCGACGCCGATCCACGACTTGTCCATGTTGGCCGCCGAACGGGTCACGCCGCCGGTCACCACCCCCGGGAAGGTCACCCCCACGGGGCCGTCCCAGTCGAAGTGGCGAACCACCTCGACGACGCAGCCGGCCACCCCCTCCGGGGTGGCCGGCTGCGGTGTCAGTACCTTGTGGCGCTCGCGCGCCAGGTCGCCACGGTCCAGGTCCACGGGAGCGCCCTTGATCCCGGAACCGCCGATGTCCACGCCGAAAATCTGCATGGACACACCGTACGAAAGGGGCTACTTCTCGGCGACCAGTGCGGCCGCTTCGGCGCGCAGATCGCGCCGCAGCTCCTTCGGCAGCGAGAAGACGATCGACTCCTCGGCCGTCTTGACGATCTCCACGTCCGCGTAGCCCCGCACGGCGAGCCACTCCAGGACTTCCTCGACCAGGACCTCCGGCACCGAGGCGCCCGAGGTCAGGCCCACGGTGGTGACGCCCTCCAGCCAGGCCTCGTCGATCTCGCTCGCGAAGTCGACGAGGTACGCGGCGCGCGCACCGGCGTCGAGGGCGACCTCGACCAGCCGGATCGAGTTCGAGGAGTTCTTCGAGCCGACCACGATGACCAGGTCGGAGTCGGCGCCCATCACCTTGACGGCGGCCTGCCGGTTCGAGGTGGCGTAGCAGATGTCGTCGCTCGGCGGCGAGACCAGCAGCGGGAACTTGTTCTTCAGCGCGTCGACCGTCTCCATCGTCTCGTCGACCGAGAGCGTGGTCTGCGACAGCCACACGACCTTCGACTCGTCACGCACCTCGACGTTGGCGACGTCGTCCGGGCCGTCCACGATCGTGATGTGGTCCGGGGCCTCGCCGGAGGTGCCGATGACCTCCTCGTGGCCCTCGTGGCCGATGAGGAGGATGTCGAAGTCCTCGTTCGCGTACCGGATGGCTTCCTTGTGCACCTTGGTGACCAGCGGGCACGTCGCGTCGATCGTCGCGAGCTTGCCGCGCGCGGCCTCCTCGTGCACCACGGGCGCCACGCCGTGCGCGGAGAACATCACGATGGAGCCCTCGGGGACCTCCTCCGTCCGTTCGACGAAGATGGCGCCCTTCTTCTCCAGCGTCTGGACGACGTACTTGTTGTGCACGATCTCGTGGCGGACATAGACCGGCGCACCGTACTGCTCGAGAGCCTTCTCGACAGCGATCACGGCTCGGTCCACGCCCGCGCAGTAGCCGCGCGGGGCGGCGAGCAGGACACGGCGGGAAGCGGGAGCAGTCATAGGCTCCATCGTACGGGGGTCTCCAGGAGGCCCGCCGTCCCCCGTTCGGCACAGACTGGGGCGAAAGCCTGTCCCACCTGTCACCCCCGCCCTGCACCGCCCCTCACCCCTATCACCCGGAGGACGGATGGCGTCCGTTACGGACACGGATCCCGCGACGGCGCCCGCACTGCGGCGGAGCCTTGGATTCCGGGACCTGGTGGTCTACGGACTGCTCTTCATCGCCCCCATGGCCCCCGTCGGGGTCTTCGGCACGCTCGACGCCAAGTCGCACGGCGCCGTCGCCCTCGTCTACCTGGCCGCGACGGTCGCGATGGCCTTCACGGCCTTCTCGTACGCGCAGATGGTGCGGGTCGCCCCGCAGGCCGGCTCGGTCTTCACGTACGCCCGCAAGGGCCTCGGCGAGGGTCCGGGGCTGATCGCCGGGTGGATGGCGATGCTCGACTACCTGCTGATCCCGGCGGTGGCGTACCTCTTCTCCGGGATCGCGATGAACGCCCTGGTCCCGGAGGTGTCCCGGTGGGTGTGGACGGCGCTGGCGGTCGTGATCACGACCCTGCTCAACCTGTGGGGCGTACGGGCGGCCGCGCGCGTCGGCTTCGCCGTGCTGGCCATGGAGATCCTGGTCCTGCTGGTGTTCCTGGTCTCCGCGGTGACCGTGCTGGTCCGGGACGGGGCCCGGCGCGGCTGGCTCTCGCCGCTGACCGGTGACGGCTCCCTCGGCTTCTCTACGGCCGCCGTGCTGGGCGCGGTGTCGGTGGCGGTGCTCTCGTACCTGGGCTTCGACGCCATCGCCTCCTTCGCCGAGGAGGTGACGGGGGGTTCGGCGCGGGTGGCCCGGGCGGTGCTGTTCTGTCTGGCGCTGACCGGGGTGCTCTTCATCGCGCAGACCTACCTGGCGGCGCTGCTGATGCCCGTGTCCGCCGCCGAGCTGGCCGCCGATCCGGCGCGCCAGGGCCCGGCCTTCTACAACGCGGTGGAGTCCTCCGTCGGGCCCTGGCTGCACGACCTGGTCGCGGTCAGCAAGGCGATCGGCGCGGCCTTCGCGGCGCTGGCCGGGCAGGCCGCCGCCGGCCGGCTGCTCTTCGCGATGGCCCGGGAGCGCCGGCTGCCCCGCGCGTTGGCCGCAACCTCGCAGGGGACTCCGCGCCCGGCGCTGCTGGTGGCGGCGACCGTCACGCTGATCGCCGCCGTGTGGGCGGCCCGGCGCGACGACGGGCTCGACCACCTGGTCTCCGTCGTGGACATCGGGGCGCTGGTCGCGTTCACGCTGCTGCACGCCTCGGTGGTGGGCTGGTTCGTGGCCAAGCGGATGGAGGGGCCGCCGAACTGGTGGAGGCACCTGGTCGTCCCGGTGCTCGGAGCCGCCGTGACCGTGGCCGTGATCGTCGAGGCGGCCTGGACGGCGCAGGTCGTGGGGGCGGTGTGGCTGGCGGTGGGCCTGGGGGTACTGGTGTCCCAGCGCGGCCGACGCGCGAGCGACGGACGAGCCGGGCCCGGCTCCGGTGTCGGTGCCGGGGGCTAGGGATGTCCGTGGGGAAGGAGCGGCGTCCGGTGCGTGCTCTCGGCGGGCCGGCCGGAAGTTCGCGTACTGGACGTACTCGGGCTTCCGGCCGGTGCGGCGAGAGCGCGTGCCGGGCGTCGCGACGCCACGGAGATCCGTCAGACATCCCCTAGCCTGCGTGCATGGGTCTGAATACATCGGCGGAGGCGCCACTGCCCGTCGGCCAGGTGTCCCGGCTCATCGGGGGCTGGATCGACAAGCTCGGCCAGGTGTGGGTGGAGGGGCAGATCACGCAGCTCTCGCGGCGGCCGGGGGCGGGGGTGGTCTTCCTGACGCTGCGCGACCCTTCCCACGACATCTCCCTCAGCGTGACCTGCTTCCGCCAGGTCTTCGACGAGGTCGCGGATTCGGTGACGGAGGGCGCGCGGGTCGTCGTACTGGCCAAGCCGGAGTGGTACGCCCCGCGCGGCCAGCTGTCCCTGCGGGCCACGGAGATACGGCCCGTCGGCATCGGCGAGCTGCTGGCCCGGCTGGAGCGGCTCAAGCGGTCGCTCGCCGGCGAGGGGCTGTTCGCACTGGACCGCAAGAAGCCGCTGCCCTTCCTGCCGCAGCTGATCGGGCTGGTGGTGGGGCGGGCCTCGGCGGCCGAGCGCGACGTACTGGAGAACGCGCGGCGCCGCTGGCCCGCGGTCCGCTTCGAGGTGCGCAATGTTGCCGTCCAGGGGGTCAATGCCGTGCCCCAGGTGATCGAGGCGGTCAAGGAGCTCGACGCCCTGCCCGAGGTGGACGTGATCATCGTGGCGCGCGGCGGCGGCAGCGTGGAGGACCTGCTGCCGTTCTCCGACGAGGAGGTCGTACGCACGGTCGCGGCGGCCCGCACCCCGGTGGTCTCCGCGATCGGCCACGAGCCGGACTCCCCGCTGCTGGACCTGGTCGCGGACGTACGGGCCTCGACCCCCACGGACGCGGCGAAGAAGGTGGTCCCGGACGTGGGCGAGGAGCTGGAGCGGGTACGCCAGCTCCAGGGCCGGGGGCTGCGCGCGGTGCGGGGGCTGCTCGACCGGGAGGAGCGGGGGCTCGCGCACGCCCTGGCGCGGCCGGTCTTCGTGCATCCGCAGCGCATGGTGGAGACCCGCGAGGCCGAGGTGGAGGCGCTGCTGGCGCGCGGCCGGCGCACGCTGGGGCACCTGCTGGACCGGGCCGACTCGGAGCTCGCGCACACCCTGGCCCGGGTGGTGGCGCTGTCCCCGGCGGCGACGCTGGAGCGCGGGTACGCGGTGCTCCAGCGGGCGGACGGACACGTGGTGCGGTCGCCGCGGGACGTGGCGGCGGGCGACGAGCTGCGGGCGCGGGTGGCGGAGGGCGAGTTCGCGGTGCGGGTCGCGGCGGCCGACGCGCAGGGCGCCGACCCGGGCGCGGACCCGGCCTAGAGGCCTCGCCCAGGGCCCTCGCGGGGCCCCGGAAGACGACACACTGCCGCAACAATTTCTTCGTACGACACATTTAAGGTGGGAGCGGGAATGGCCGAGACCGATACGGCGCTGGGGTACGAGCAGGCTCGGGACGAGCTGATCGAGGTCGTCCGCAAGCTGGAGGCCGGTGGCACCTCGCTGGAGGACTCACTGGCGCTCTGGGAGCGCGGCGAGGAGCTCGCGAAGGTGTGCCGGCACTGGCTGGAGGGGGCCCGGTCCCGGCTCGACTCGGCACTGGCGGCCCGCGACACGGGGGCGGAGACCGGCGCCGGAGCGAACGAGGAGTGAGGTCGCTCACGCCCCCGGGGATTTAGTTGAAAATTCATCTACTTTCCCCGTAGAGTCTGGGACATCGCTTCACCTCTTGTATGGAAGAAGGCTTTCCGATGTCTCTCGTTCTTGACTCCGCCGCTCAGGACCTCCTGTTCCGCGAGGCCCGTACCGCCAACTCGTTCTCCGACGAGCCGGTGACCGAGGAGCAGGTCCAGGCGATATACGACCTGGTGAAGTTCGGTCCCACCGCCTTCAACGCGACCCCGCTGCGCATCACCCTGGTCCGCTCCCCCGAGGCCCGCGAGCGCCTCGTGCAGCACATGGCCGAGGGCAACAAGGCCAAGACCGCCTCCGCGCCGCTGGTCGCCATCCTCTCCGCGGACAACGAGTTCCACGAGGAGCTCCCGCACCTGCTGCCGCACTTCCCGCAGGCCAAGGACGCCTTCTTCTCCGAGCGCCCGGTCCGCGAGCAGGCCGCCCTGGTGAACGCCTCGCTGCAGGCCGCCTACTTCATCGTCGGCATCCGCGCCGCCGGCCTGGCCGCCGGTCCGATGACGGGCCTGGACTTCGCCGGCCTCCAGAAGGACTTCCTGGACGACGACCACACCCCGCTGATGGTCGTCAACATCGGCAAGCCGGGCGAGGACGCCTGGTTCCCGCGCAGCCCGCGCCTGACCTCCGAGCAGGTCATCACCACCGTCTGACACTGACGGCGGTGCCCGCAGGCACACGCGAAAGGCCGCGCCCCCGGATTCCGGGGGCGCGGCCTTTGCGCGTCCGCAGCAGCGGCAGCTACTTGTCGCCCTGCTTGAACTCCAGCGCCGCCGCCATCACGCCGAGCTGCTCGTAGGAGGCGGTGCCCGTCACGACGGTGACGTAACCCTGCTCCCGGCGCACCAGGGCGTCGTACTTCTCGCCCTCCCAGCGCTCCCAGGCCGTGTCCCCCACCTGCTGCGTCTGGCCCGTGGCCTGCGCGCGCTGGGTGACCTTGCCGAGGTACTTGTCCGAGGTGTCCGTGGACTGCTCGACCGCCACGTACTGCTTCTGCGGGTCGAGGAAGCCCAGGTGCCAGCTGTTGCCGTCCTTGCGGACGAAGTCCACCGAGGTCGCCCGCCAGTCCGACAGTCCCACGGGCGCCGCCACCGGATACGGCGCGGCGCGCCGGGCCGTGATCACCTCGACCCGGTAGTCCACGACGTGCGTCGGGTCGGCCTTGTCGTCGTGCGGGATGCACAGGTAGATCCCGCCGACAAGAAGACCGATCACGACCAGCGACCGGACCATGTCCCAGACCGTCTGCTTGCCCTTCATGCCTGCCATCGCACCATCGTCCCGCATGGTCGGCGGCGATCATCGCCGGGGTCGGCGCGGCGGACCGAACAGCACCCGGATCTGTCCGCTCAGGCCAATCGCCTGACCGATATTCCGCTCATACGTGACCCGCTCTGCTCAATTTGTCGACGTACCGATAGAGTTCCAGCACCCTCACTTCCCGGCCGTCGCCGTACAGAAAGGTGCGCTCCGATGACCGAGCACAACCTGCCGCCCCAGCTCGAAGTCTCTCCGGAGGCCCCCGACCGCAACCTCGCCCTGGAACTCGTACGGGTCACCGAGGCCGCCGCCATGGCCGCGGGCCGATGGGTCGGGCGCGGCGACAAGCTCGGCGCCGACGGCGCCGCCGTCAACGCGATGCGGACCCTGATCTCCACCGTCTCGATGAACGGCGTGGTCGTCATCGGCGAGGGCGAGAAGGACGAAGCCCCCATGCTGTTCAACGGCGAGCGGGTCGGCGACGGCACCGGCGCCGAGGTCGACATCGCGGTCGACCCGATCGACGGCACCACGCTGAACGCCAAGGGCATGCCGAACGCCATCGCCGTCCTGGCCGCCGCCGACCGCGGCACCATGTTCGACCCGTCCGCGGTGTTCTACATGGAGAAGCTGGTCACCGGCCCCGAGGCCGCCGACTTCGTCGACATCAACGCCCCCGTCTCGGTGAACATCCGCCGGGTGGCCAAGGCCAAGAAGATGGCCGTCGAGGACGTCACCGTGGTCATCCTGGACCGCCCCCGCCACGAGGGCATCGTCAAGGAGATCCGCGAGACCGGCGCCCGGATCAAGTTCATCTCGGACGGCGACGTCGCGGGCTCGGTCATGGCGGTCCGCGAGGGCACCGGCGTGGACCTGCTCCTCGGCATCGGCGGCACCCCCGAGGGCATCATCTCGGCCTGCGCCATCAAGTGCCTCGGCGGCACCATCCAGGGCAAGCTGTGGCCGAAGGACGACGCCGAGCGCCAGAAGGCCATCGACGCGGGCCACGACCTGGACCGGGTCCTGCACACCAACGACCTGGTCTCCGGCGAGAACGTCTTCTTCGTCGCCACCGGCATCACGGACGGCGAGCTGCTGCGCGGCGTCCACTACCGCTCCGAGACCGCGACCACGTCCTCGCTGGTCATGCGCTCGAAGTCGGGCACGATCCGGCAGATCGACTCGACCCACCGGCTCTCCAAGCTCCGGGCCTACAGCGCGATCGACTTCGACCGCGCCCTGTAGGACCCCGCCCGAAGCCGAAGGGGCGCTTCCCTGTGCGGGGGAAGCGCCCCTTCGGCGTGTCTTTGCGCGGCCGCGCCCCTGCGGGCTCCGCGTACGGGCACCGGGCGTACGGCCCGACCCGGTCCGGCCCGGTCCGGCTCAGCCCGCGGCGGCGATCGGTCCCGTCGCCGGCCCCTGGCGCAGCTCGGCGGCCCGGCGGCGCCTGCGCGCCAGCACCACGCGCCGCTCGGCGGCGGTGAGCCCGCCCCATACCCCGTACGGCTCGGGCTGGAGCAGCGCGTGCTCCCGGCAGGCGACCATCACGGGGCAGCGGGCGCAGACCCGCTTGGCGGCCTCCTCGCGCGACAGCCTGGCCGCGGTCGGCTCCTTGGAGGGGGCGAAGAAGAGTCCCGCCTCGTCCCTCCGGCACACCGCCTCCGCGTGCCATGGGCCGTCCTCTTCCCTCGCCGGCACCCGCGGCTTCGGCACGGCTGAGGGGCGCGCCCCGAGCCCCTGGAGGCTTTTTATGGCGGCTACCTGCAGGGACTGATGCGGCGGATGCGGCACGGTCTACTCCTGACGACGTATACGCGAGCGAGAGACGATGCACCAGTCCCTACCCGCTGTGCGCCCCCCTATGCACTGCGTGCCGCGAGGCGAGGGAGGATCGACCGAAATCCGACGCCCCTGTGCATACCCCGCGCCGTCCTCACGCCCCCGCCGGCGCCCGGCGCCGCGTGCGCCTGGTCGAGTGGTCCCCACTGGGATGCCGAGGTCCGGACCCTACGGACCCTCTGCGGCCAAATACCGCTGCTCCAGGGCGCGTTGCCCCCGGACACTCCGGCCTCAGACCTGGCCCTGGCCCTGGCCCTGGCCCTGGCCCTGGCCCTCCAGGCGCTTGCGCATCTTCAGCGCGAGGTCGACCAGCCTGGCGCCGAGCTTGGGGCGGGCCTCGATGTTGCCCAGCAGGGCGAAGCCGCGGACGATCACGACCGGGGCCTGCGGGTCGGTCACGGCGCGGGCCTCGCCGCGCACCTCGAAGTTGCCGAGGACCCCGCTGCCGTAGCCGCGGAGGGTGACGTTCTCCGGGACGAGGACCTCGACGTTGCCGAGGACGCAGGTCACGTTGATCTCGGTGACCTGCTGCTCGAAGACGGCCTCGGTCAGGTCGATGGTGATGTCGCCCATGACCGACACGGCACGGGTGTGCGCGCTCGGGCGCCAGCGGCCCTTGCGGGCGGAGCTGCTGCACACGGCGACGACGGTCTCGGCGGGCCCGCCCGCGGGGACCCCGGCGGCCGCGGCCGCCCCGTACACGCCCGGCTGCGGGGCGCCGCCGGGCGCGGGCAGGTCCCGTACGAGGACCTCCAGCTCGCCGACCGTCTTCAGGGCGTACAGCGAGTCCAGACGCTCGGAGTGCTCCTCGGCGTCGAGCCGGCCCTCGGCGAGGGCGTCGGCCAGGATCGCGGCGATCCGGTCCCGGTCGGCGTCGGAGGCGCGCAGCGCGGCGGGGGCCGGCGGGGCGGGAGCGGCAGGGGCGGCGGGGTGCTTTTCCAGGTCCACGGCACCCAGCATAGCGAGACACGATAGATCGCGATACTGGCCAGTGAGCCTTACCTCACAGACACAGCCCGCGGCGGAGGTCCTACGCTGGTTAACCGCGCTGCCAATTGGTCGTCAGCGCTGTCTGCCGAGTGAGGAATGACTGCCGTCATGCCAGAGTTTGCGTACACCGACCTGCTGCCCCTGGGCGAGGACGCCACCCCCTACCGGCTGGTGACCTCCGAAGGCGTCTCCACCTTCGAGGCCGACGGCCGTACGTTCCTCAAGGTCGAGCCGGAGGCGCTGCGCAAGCTCGCCGAAGAGGCGATCCACGACATCCAGCACTTCCTGCGCCCCGCGCACCTCGCGCAGCTGCGCCGCATCATCGACGACCCCGAGGCCTCGGCGAACGACAAGTTCGTCGCCCTCGACCTGCTCAAGAACGCGAACATCGCGGCGGCCGGCGTGCTCCCGATGTGCCAGGACACCGGCACGGCGATCGTGATGGGCAAGCGCGGCCAGAACGTCCTGACCGAGGGCGGTGACGAGGCGGCGCTGTCCCGCGGCATCTACGACGCGTACACGCGGCTGAACCTGCGCTACTCGCAGATGGCCCCCATCACCATGTGGGAGGAGAAGAACACCGGCTCGAACCTGCCCGCGCAGATCGAGCTGTACGCGACCGACGGCGGCGCGTACAAGTTCCTCTTCATGGCCAAGGGCGGCGGCTCGGCCAACAAGTCCTTCCTCTACCAGGAGACGAAGGCGGTCCTCAACGAGGCCTCCATGATGAAGTTCCTGGAGGAGAAGATCCGCTCGCTCGGCACCGCTGCCTGCCCGCCGTACCACCTGGCGATCGTGGTCGGCGGCACCTCGGCGGAGCACGCGCTCAAGACCGCGAAGTACGCCTCGGCGCACTACCTGGACGAGCTGCCGACCGAGGGTTCCGCCCTGGGCCACGGCTTCCGCGACCTCGACCTGGAGCAGCAGGTCTTCGAGCTGACCCAGAAGATCGGCATCGGCGCGCAGTTCGGCGGCAAGTACTTCTGCCACGACGTCCGTGTCGTCCGCCTGCCCCGCCACGGCGCGTCGCTGCCGGTGGCCATCGCGGTGTCCTGCTCGGCGGACCGCCAGGCGACCGCGAAGATCACCGCCGAGGGCGTCTTCCTGGAGCAGCTGGAGCGCGACCCGGCCCGCTTCCTGCCGGAGACCACCGACGAGCACCTGGACGAGGCCTCGGACGTCGTCTCCATCGACCTGACCCGGCCGATGGCGGACATCCTCGCGACCCTCACCGAGCACCCGGTGAAGACGCGGCTCTCGCTGTCCGGTCCACTGGTCGTGGCGCGCGACATCGCGCACGCCAAGATCAAGGAGCTGCTGGACTCGGGCGCGCCGATGCCCCAGTACCTGAAGGACCACCCGGTCTACTACGCCGGCCCCGCGAAGACCCCCGAGGGCTACGCCTCGGGCTCCTTCGGCCCGACCACGGCCGGGCGGATGGACTCGTACGTCGAGCAGTTCCAGGCGGCGGGCGGCTCCATGGTCATGCTGGCCAAGGGCAACCGCTCCCAGCAGGTGACGGACGCGTGCGGTGCGCACGGCGGCTTCTACCTCGGCTCGATCGGCGGCCCGGCGGCGCGCCTGGCCCAGGACTGCATCAAGAAGGTCGAGGTCCTGGAGTACGAGGAGCTCGGCATGGAGGCGGTCTGGAAGATCGAGGTCGAGGACTTCCCGGCCTTCATCGTGGTGGACGACAAGGGCAACGACTTCTTCCAGAACCCGGCCCCGGAGCCGACGTTCACCCACATCCCGGTCCGCGGCCCGGGCCTGGCGTAACGCCCCGGCCCGGACCGGTCCCGGTCGGGACCGGTCCGGGCGCTCCGGGCCCCGGGAGTGGTCATCGCCCCCGGGGCCCGCTGTGCGTCCCCCGCAGCAGCTCCGCCTCGAGCGGGGTCGCGGCCAGGCCGTGCTCCCGTGCCTCGCGCAGCTGCGGGAGCGTGAGGGCGTACAGCTCGCGGACGACCGCGACGGGGATGCCGTCCGGCCCGCCGACGGCGAGGCGGACCATGCCCCGCTCGGCCATGATCCGCTCGCGGATCCACGGTGGCGGCGGGCCCCAGCCACCGCCGCTGGTCTCGTACCCGTTCGCCCGGTCGGTGCAGTGCGAGACCTCGTCCCAGCGCAGCCGGCCGTCGATGACCCGCTGCCAGACCCGGTTGTGGCAGGATCCGCAGGGTTCGCCATGCAATGTCACGGAGAATTCGACCATCCGTGGATGATGCGGTACCCGGGGCTCCACCGCACCCGGTTAACGTCTCCCCCATGACGCAGCTGCTGCCCACCGCCCGCGCCACGCGCGTGGTCGCCCACCGCGGGGCCTCCCACGAGCACCCCGAGCACACGCTCGCGGCCTACCGGCAGGCCATCGCCGACGGGGCCGACTCGCTGGAGTGCGATGTGCGGCTCACCGCCGACCGCAAGCTCGTGTGCGTGCACGACCGGCGCGTCGAGCGGACCTCCGACGGGCGCGGGGTCGTCTCCGAGATGACGTACGAGGAGCTCCGCGCCCTGGACTTCGGGGCGTGGAAGGGGGCCGGGCACGCCGGGGCCCGGGTGCTGCTCTTCGAGGACCTGCTCCAGGAGGCGCTGGCCGCGCCCTACCCGGTCGGGCTCGCGGTGGAGACCAAGCACCCGACCCGCGCGGGCGGCCGTCTGGAGGCCGAACTGGTGCGGATGCTGCGGCAGTACGGGCTGGCCGACGGGGCCGCCGGGCGCGTCGAGGTGATGAGCTTCTCCCGCGCCGCGCTGACCCGGATGCACCGGCTCGCGCCGGGACTGCCCTCCGTGTACCTCATCGAGCGCCGGGTCAGGCCGGTCCGGCCGCCGTACGCCACGCACGCGGGCCCGGGGATCGACCTCGTACGGCGCGATCCGGGGCTGGTGGGCCGGCTCCGGGCCAGAGGGCTGACGGTACGGGTGTGGACCGTGGACGAGCCCGAGGACGTGGAGCTGTGCGTGCGGCTCGGGGTGGACACCCTCATCACCAACCGGCCGCGCGAGGTGCGCAAGCTGCTGAACGACATGTGACACCCGGCCGGGGTGCGCCGGCCGGGTGTGGGGGGTTCGGATCTGGCGGTTCGGTTCTGGCCCGGCGGTTACACGAAGCGCTGGTTCGCCGAGCCGTTGCAGGTCTGCAGTCGCAGCGGCTCGTGCGCGGCGGACACCGTCAGGCACATGCCCGGGGCGGCCGCGGGGCGGATGGTGGCACCGTCACGGACGAACTGCTGGTTCGCGCCGCCGTGGCAGTTCCAGATGATCAGGCCGGTGCCGCTGCCGTAGTTGGCGCCGGGGGCGTCGAGGCAGCGGTCGTGGGTCAGCTCGATGTGGATCGACTTGCGGGCCGCGTCGTACCACCAGCCCTGGTTGCGGCCGCCGTGGCAGTCCCAGCCGACGACCTTGGTCTCGTTGGCACTGGCGCCGCCGAGGGAGTCGAGGCAGTTGCCGGTCGCCTCGTTCTTGAGCGGCTTGTACAGGTCGTCCCACGCCCCGGCCTGCAGGACGGGGGTGCCGGTGCTCGCCGGGTCCGCGCAGGACGCCTCGCGCAGGCCGGAGTCGTAGAGCTGGGTCAGGCAGGACGCGAACGCGCCGTGGCCCCGGTAGTTGGGGTGGAAGGACTGGCGGGCGGTGTTCTCGTCCCACGGGAAGTGGTCCCCGAGGTCCAGGTAGAGGCCGCGGGCCCAGGTGTCCTCCATGCACACCTCGTGGCCGTTGAAGAGCCGCGAGTTGTCCAGGTAGGTGGCGCCGGCCGCGCGGGCCGCGGCGCGCATGCCCTTCTCGAAGGTGGGCACCGCGTAGTTGCGGCCCCAGGTGGCGTCGGAGTCGTATCCGGCGCAGCCGCCGGGCAGCTTGCCGGGGAAGCTCGGGTTGTCGTAGAAGTCGGGCCCGATGGGGCTGGGGTAGCCCATGACGACGAGTTTGTAGTCGGAGTCGGCGTAGCCCGCGTCGCGCATGACCGTCTTGAGGTCCGCGACGGTGGACTCCACCTTGGGCTTCAGGCCGTCGACGCGCGCCTGCCACCCGGGGCCGTACTTGGGCTCGCAGGTGCCCTGGCTGAGCACCCAGCGGGTCACGCAGTCGGTCATGACCGGGCCGAACTGCAGGTCGTCGTTGGCGCCGGCGACCAGCAGCACCATCTTGATCCTGGTGTTGCGGGCCTTGATGGCGAGGCTGTCGCTCTGCACCAGCTCGTCGGCGTACTGCTTGCTGCCGCCGATCCTGATGTTGCCGGTGTACCCGCCGGAACAGGCCACGTTGAAGGTCAGGTCGGCCGGGATGCCGGTGCGGTGGATCGCCGCGTCGGGCGAGCGGTGGCACTGGTTGGAGGGCGTGTTGGTCGCGGGGTCGTAGTTGCCCACGCCCTCGCCCGAGATCTCGCTGTCGCCGAGCGAGATGAGTCCGGTCTTGCGCTCGGCCGCCGGGCGGATCGCGGGGTCGCCGTAGATCCTGGTGGCCTCCGCGGCGCGGATGGCCTCCAGTTCGGGCGACAGGGGGGTGACGGCCGTGGCGGGGGCTGCCGCCTGGGCCATGGGGGTGATGGCGGTGACGCCCCCGAGGGCGGCCGCGATCGCCGCGACGGCGGCGAAGGTAGATCTGAGCCTTGGTTTCGTGCGTATGCGCGCCATGAAGGCCTCCCCGAGATCGGTGTTACCCCCGGTATTTACTGGTCGGTAGGGGAGTTGGGAACACTTCGAACAAGACAATTGCTCAACTTTTTGAGGAGGCCACGAACATGACAGAAGATCAGCAGGCCGCAGCAACCGGGAACGCCTACCGGATCGAGCACGACTCCATGGGCGAGGTACGGGTCCCCGCGCACGCCAAGTGGCGGGCCCAGACCCAGCGCGCGGTGGAGAACTTCCCCGTCTCCGGGCAGCACCTGGAGCGCGCCCACATCGAGGCACTGGCCCGGATCAAGGCCGCGGCCGCCAAGGTCAACGCCGAGCTCGGCGTCGTGGACCGGGACGTCGCCGAGGCGATCCGCTCCGCCGCGGCCGAGGTCGCCGAGGGCCGCTGGGACGAGCACTTCCCCGTCGACGTGTTCCAGACCGGCTCCGGCACCTCGTCCAACATGAACGCCAACGAGGTGATCGCCACCCTGGCCACCGAGCGGCTCGGCCGCGACGTGCACCCCAACGACCACGTCAACGCCTCGCAGAGCTCCAACGACGTCTTCCCGTCCTCCATCCACATCGCCGCGACCGCCGCCGTCACGCGCGCGCTGATCCCGGCACTGGAGCACCTCGCGGCCTCGCTGGAGCGCAAGTCCGCGGAGTTCGCCGACGTGGTCAAGGCCGGGCGCACCCACCTGATGGACGCCACCCCGGTCACCCTGGGCCAGGAGTTCGGCGGGTACGCCGCCCAGCTCCGCTACGGCGTGGAGCGGCTGCGCGCCGCGCTGCCGCGGCTGGCCGAGCTGCCGCTGGGCGGGACCGCCGTCGGCACCGGCATCAACACGCCGCCCGGCTTCTCCGCCGCCGTGATCGCGGAGGTGGCCCGGGCCACCGGGCTGCCGCTCACCGAGGCCCGCGACCACTTCGAGGCCCAGGGGGCTCGGGACGCGCTCGTGGAGACCTCGGGGATGCTCCGTACGGTCGCCGTCTCGCTCACCAAGATCTCCAACGATCTGCGCTGGATGGCCTCCGGACCGCGCACAGGATTGGCCGAAATCAACCTCCCGGATCTCCAGCCTGGGTCCTCGATCATGCCCGGGAAAGTCAATCCGGTCGTCCCCGAGGCCGTCCTGATGGTCGCCGCGCAGGTGATGGGCAACGACGCCGCGGTCGCGGTGGCGGGCGCCGCCGGCAACTTCGAGCTCAACGTGATGCTCCCCGTGATGGCGCGCAACCTGCTCGAATCGATCAGGCTGCTGGGCAGCGCGAGCCGCCTGCTGGCCGACCGTACGGTCGACGGGATCACCGCCAACACGGCCCGGGCCAGGGAGTACGCCGAGTCCTCGCCCTCCGTGGTGACCCCGCTGAACCGGTACATCGGCTATGAGGAGGCCGCCAAGGTCGCCAAGAAGTCACTCGCGGAGCGCAAGACGATCAGGGAGGTCGTGCTGGAGTCCGGCTACATCGAGCGCGGTGATCTGACCGTCGAGGAACTGGATCAGGCCCTTGACGTGCTGCGTATGACCCGGCCCTGAGCGGGGGCCGGATTCGGTCGTTTCCCGTCCCCGAACACCTCCGTGACCTGCACCGCAGCGGGGCCGCGGGCCCCAGCCCTAAGATCTGCGCATGACAGGTACCGGAGGCCGCGGGGGCGGCGTGGCGCACGACGGGGCGCGGGGCACGCACTGGTCGCCCGGGGAGCAGATCCTCTGGCGGTACCGCGACCACGCCCCGGGCCTGAAGGGCCAGGTGCACATCTGCCGCCCGGTGACCGTGGTGCAGGACACCGACGAGCTGCTCGCCGTGTGGATGGCCCCGGGCACCGAGTGCGTCAAGCCGGTGCTCGCCGACGGGAGCCCCGTGCACGAGGAGCCGCTCGCCACCCGCTACACCGCGCCGCGGACCACCGTGCGCTCGCGCTGGTTCGGGGCGGGCGTGCTGAAGCTGGCGCGGCCCGGGGAACCGTGGTCGGTGTGGCTGTTCTGGGAGCACGGCTGGCGGTTCAAGAGCTGGTACGTGAACCTTGAGGAGCCCCGCTCGCGCTGGTCGGGCGGGGTGGACTCGGAGGACCACTTCCTGGACATCTCCGTCTATCCGGACCGGACGTGGAAGTGGCGCGACGAGGACGAGTTCGCGCAGGCCCAGCGGTCCGGCCTGATGGACCGGGAGCAGGCGCTGCGGGTCCAGGCCGCCGGGCGCGCGGCGGTGGACGTGATCAAGGACTGGGGCACGCCGTTCCGCGACGGCTGGCAGGACTGGCGACCGGACCCGGCCTGGGGAGTTCCGGTCCTGCCCGGGAACTGGGACCGCACTCCGGCGCATATGACCTCATGAGACCCTTGATGCGCCCCCGGGGGGCAAACATAGGATCGTCCTCCGCCGGGTTCCCCGCGGCGCCGCCGCGAGGTCGTCCATCCGTAAATGTCGTGCCGTGAGCCGGACTTGACCGGAGGTCAACGCGAGACGATGAGGTAACGAGCGGGACGCGGAACCGCGGGGTGATGGTGTCCCCGCCGCTGAGCGGGTATACCGCGACTGACCGAGTTGAGTGCAGCGCACATCGAGCGCAAACGGACGGAATTCCACGCGTGACGGAGTACCCCACCTCGCAGGAGGGCCCGCAGCCCGCCACGGCCGCCGCGACACCGGCCCCGGGCGGCTCCGGCGCGCCCTCCTCCGGTACGGCCCGCGGCGGGCTCGGCCAGGTCGCCGTCGCCTCCGGCGCCGCCGGCGGCGGAAGCGACGAACCGGGCCACGGCAAGGCCCCGGTCCCGGCCGCCGAGGCCGTACGCGGCACGGGCGCGGGCACGCCCGGCGGGCGCCTGCCGCACGCGCGCGGCGGCGAGGCCGCCCGGGGCAAGGCCGCGGCGACGGGCGGCGAGACGCCCGGTGACGCCCTCCAGGACCCCGTCCGGGCCGCGGGCGCGGGCCCGGCACCCTCCGGGGCCCCCGCATCCGGCGCCCCGGCCACCGCGGCCGGCGGCGCGGGCCGACACGGCGGCGGCGCGATACCGGGCGGCGCGGCCGGTGAGGCCACGGCCGCGCGCCGCGAGGGCGACCGGCTGCGCTTCGTCGGCGCCGCCACCCGCCGGATCGCGCGCGGGATCGACCTCGACGAGATCGTGCTCGGCCTGTGCCGGGCCACCGTGCCCACTTTCTCGGACGCCATCCTGGTCTACCTGCGCGACCCGCTCCCGGTCGGGGACGAGCGCCCGGTCGGCCCGGTCGTTTTAAGGCTGCGGCGCACCGACCGGCTCCGTCCGATCGACGACCTCACGGGCGGCGTGAGCGGCGCCATGGCCGCCACCGACGCGGCCGCCGCCGCCCATGCGGCCCTCGCCCCGGGCGGCGAACTCGACTTCAGCCAGCTCCCGATGGTCGGCCCGCAGGGTGACCTGCCGGCCGCCGAGCTGTGCGAGATCCGCCCCGGCGGAGCCCTCGCCGAGGTGCTGCGCGGCGTACGGCCCGTCTTCGGGTCCTCCGCCGCCGCCCGGGCCGCGCTGCCGGAGCTGCTGGGCGCGGAGCACCCCGTACCGCGCGGGCAGCGGGCCATCCTGGCGCCGCTGCGCGGCCGCCGGCGCGTGATCGGCGCGGCGGTGTTCCTGCGTACCCCGGACCGGCCCGCCTTCGAGCAGAACGACCTGCTGGTCGCCGCCCAGCTGGCCACCCACACCGCGCTCGGCATCGACAAGGCGGTGCTCTACGGCCGCGAGGCGTACATCGCCGACGAGCTCCAGCGCACCATGCTCCCCGACAGCCTCCCCCAGCCCACCGGGGTCCGCCTCGCCTCGCGCTACCTGCCGGCCGCCGAGACGGCCCGGGTCGGCGGGGACTGGTACGACGCGATACCGCTGCCCGGCAGCCGGGTCGCGCTCGTCGTGGGCGACGTCATGGGCCACTCCATGACCTCCGCCGCGATCATGGGCCAGCTGCGCACCACCGCGCAGACCCTCGCCCAGCTCGACCTGCCGCCCGCCGAGGTCCTGCACCACCTGGACGAGCAGGCCCAGCGCCTGGGCTCCGACCGGATGGCCACCTGCCTCTACGCGGTCTACGACCCGGTCTCGCACCGGATCACCATCGCCAACGCCGGCCACCCGCCGCCGGTGCTGCTGCACCTGGGCGGCCGCGCCGAGGTGCTGCGCGTACCGCCCGGCGCCCCGATCGGCGTCGGCGGCGTGGACTTCGAGGCCGTGGAGCTGGACGCGCCCGCCGGGGCCACCCTGCTGCTGTACACCGACGGCCTGGTGGAGTCCCGGCTGCGCGACGTGTGGACCGGCATCGAGCAGCTCCGCGAGCGCCTGGCCACCACCGCCCAGCTGACGGGCCTGGACCACCCGCCGCCGCTGGAGGCGCTCTGCGACGACGTGCTGGACATGCTCGGCCCGGGCGACCGGGACGACGACATCGCGCTGCTCGCGGCCCGGTTCGACGGGATCGCGCCCAGCGACGTCGCGTACTGGTTCCTGGACCCGGAGGAGACCGCGCCGGGCCGGGCCCGCCGGTTCGCCCGCCGCGCCCTGACCCGGTGGGGCCTGGAGGAGCTCCAGGACTCCCTGGAGCTGCTGGTCAGCGAGGTGGTCACCAATGCCGTGCGGTACGCCGAGCGGCCCGTGACCCTGCGCCTGCTGCGTACGGACGTACTGCGCTGCGAGGTCGGTGACGACTCCCCGCAGCTGCCCCGCCAGCGCCGGGCCCGGGACACCGACGAGGGCGGCCGGGGCCTGTTCCTGGTCAACCGGATGGCCCGCCGGTGGGGTGCCACCCGCCTCAGCAGCGGCAAGGTGGTCTGGTTCGAGCTCGCGCTGCCGGGGGCGGCCGAGCGGCGCTGACGCGCACGCCGTGAACGAGAGCCGCCCCGCAGCCTGAAGGCTGCGGGGCGGCTCTCGTCCGGTTACTGCTGGGGCACCTGGTTCGGCGGCACCACCGGCGGGTCCGGGGTCTTCGTCGGGGTCTTCGTCGGGCTCTTCGTCGGGTCCGGCGACTTCGTCGTGCTCTTCGTCGGGTCCGGCGAGTTGGAGCCGGTCGGGTCCGGGCTGTTCTGCGTCGGCGGGGTGTACACCGGCGTGCTCGGCGCCTGGCTCGGCGTGTTCGACGGGGAGTTGCTCCGCGACGGCGTCTGGGTCGGGCCCATCTTGGCCTCCTCCAAGTCGAAGGAGTCGGTCTTCTCGCCCTTGAGCGCGGCGAGCGTGTACGCCTTCCAGATGGCGGCGGGGAAGCTGGAGCCGCCCGCGCGGCCGCCGCCCGCCGTACCGGTCAGGCTGACCTGCTCGTGGGAGGTCGGGTCGGTACCGAACATGGCGACGACGGTGACCAGTTCCGGGGTGTACCCGGTGAACCAGGCGGCGACGTTCTTCTCGGTGGTACCGGTCTTGCCGGCCGCCTCGTAGGCGGAGCTCTTCACGGCCTTGCCCGAGCCGTCCTCGACGACTCCGGTGAGCACCTTGGTGACGGTGTCAGCGGTCTCGCGGCTGATGGCCTGGTCACCGACGGGGCGGACGGGCTTGTACTCCCGGTCGGCGTGCACGGCGGACTTGATGACGGTCGGCGTGATCTTCTTGCCGTGGCTGTCGAGGGTGGCGTAGACCCCCGCCATCTCCAGGGTGTTGGCGCTCATCGTGCCGAGTGCCATGGCCGGCTGGTCCTCGGGCCAGCCGGCCCGGTCCTTCATGCCGAGGGCGAGGCCGGTCGTCTTCACGTTCTGCGGCTTGGTGTCCACGATCATCTGGGCGTAGACCGAGTTCACCGACGAGTTGGTGGCGGACTGCACCGTCATCATCGGGTCGCCGTAGTCCTTGTCGTCCTGGTTCTGCGGCTTGAACGGAACCTTGCTGCCGACCACCGGGCGCTTGCTGGTGCCGTCGTAGAGGGTGTTCGGGGTGATCGGCTTGCCGTCCTGGGTGGTGGCCTTGTTCTCCAGGGCGGAGGCGAGCACGATCGGCTTGAAGGTCGAGCCCGGCTGGTAGTCGGTGCGCAGCGCGTTGCTGGCCCACTGGTCGGACAGGCCGGTGCCGCCGTACATCGCGACGACCGCGCCGGTCTTCGGGTCCACCGAGGTGGCGCCCGCCTGGACGGCGCCGTCGACGGCGCGGCCCTTGCGGTCGAGCTTGGACTCCAGCTCGTCCTGGACGGCCTTCTCCAGCTCGGCCTGCTTCTTCGGGTCGATGTTGAGGGTGATCTCCCAGCCGCCGGCCTTGAGCTCGGCGTCGGTCATCCCGGTCTGCTTCTTCAGCTCCGCGTCGGCGGCCTGGACCAGGTAGCCCTTCTGTCCCTCCATGCCCGGTGCGGCCTTGGGCTTGATGGGCTCCTGGAACTTCAGCTCCTTGCGCTTGGCCGCGTCCAGCTTGCCCATCTCGACCATGTTGTCGAGGACGGCGTTGAAGCGGATCATGACCAGCTTCTTGCCGTTCTCCCCGGCGGTCGCCCAGTCGTACTGGCTGGGGGCCTGGAGGAGGGCGGCGAGGTACGCGCCCTGTTCCAGGGTCAGGTTCTCGGCGTCGACGCCGTAGTACGCCTGGGCCGCGGCCTGGATGCCGTACGCGTTGCGCCCGTAGAAGTTGGTGTTCAGGTAACCGGCGAGGATGTCCGGCTTCTCCATGCGCTGGTCGACCTTGAGGGAGATCACCAGCTCCTTGAGCTTGCGGGTCGCCGTCTGGTCCTGCGTCAGGTAGAAGTTCTTGACGTACTGCTGGGTGATGGTCGAGCCGCCGGCCTTGCCCCTGCCGGTGGCCGTGTTCCACACACCGCGGGCGATGCCCTTGAGGTCGACGCCGCTGTCCTTGTAGAAGGACTTGTTCTCGATCGCGATGAAGGCCGTCTGTACGTCCGTCGGGATCTTGCTGATGGGCAGGATCTGGCGGTTGAGCTTGCCGTCCTGCGCCATGACCGAGCCGTCGGAGTACTTGTAG
This sequence comes from Streptomyces sp. NPDC037242, assembly GCF_055604165.1. Taxonomy (NCBI): domain Bacteria; kingdom Bacillati; phylum Actinomycetota; class Actinomycetes; order Kitasatosporales; family Streptomycetaceae; genus Streptomyces; species Streptomyces sp. NPDC037242. The sequence continues at coordinate 110,522 of NZ_JBVJUY010000002.1, read as the reverse complement.
ATGTTGCTCTGCTTGAGCGCGTCGGCGTTGGGGTCGGGCTCCTCCACGTAGAAGTAGAGGGCGATCAGGGCGCCCATGCCGAGCAGGATCAGCCCGAGGAACGTGCCCAGGATCTTCTTCCAAGTGAAGAAGCGGCGTATGCCGGTCGGTTTGCCCGCGCCGCCCTTCCCCTTGGCGCGCTCGCGCGGCGCCCGCCGCGCACCGCGCTGCTGCTGCGCCCGTCGCGCTTCTGCTCGGCCCATCGCTCCCGCTCCGCTCGATTACCCCCCCGACATCAGCTCAGAAAGCTAACACCGCAGGCTGTGACAAAGGTTGACTAACCATGCTCAAAACCGGTCAATTCAGACGTGAGAATCAGCACCCACACCAATGGAACCGACGCACGCAAAGCCGTAAGGGTTGCGGCCCGCCGAAAAAGTGATATCACTTTGCTAGACGGTCCGACCGGCCGCCACCAAGCGAAACGGGGCAGATCATGACAGACACGGCAACGGAGATCGAGTCGGGTACCAGCGCGGTCACACGGGAGTTCGCGGCACGCAGCGTGGGCGGCGGGCTGGCGCTGCTCCTCGGGCTCGTGGGCATCGCGGCCGGTGCGGGTCTGATCGCCTTCGGCGCCGCGGCCACGGCCACCGCCCTCAAGGTGTGCCTGATATTCGCGGGCATCGCCACGATCCTGGCCGCCATCACGGCGATGAGCGGGCTGAACACGGTGGCCCCCGGCGAGGCCCGCGTGGTCCAGCTGTTCGGCCGCTACCGCGGCACGATCCGCACCGACGGGCTGCGCTGGGTCAACCCGCTGACCTCGCGGGAGAAGATCTCCACCCGGGTCCGCAACCACGAGACCGCCGTCATGAAGGTCAACGACGCCTACGGCAACCCGATCGAGCTGGCCGCGGTCGTGGTCTGGCGGGTCGAGGACACCGCGCGCGCCGTCTTCGAGGTCGAGGACTTCACGGAGTTCGTCGAGACCCAGACCGAGGCGGCCGTCCGCCACATCGCGATCGAGTACCCCTACGACTCCCACGACGAGGGCGGCCTGTCGCTGCGCGGGAACGCCGAGGAGATCACCGAGAAGCTGGCCGTCGAGCTGCACGCCCGGGTGGAGGCGGCCGGCGTGCACATCATCGAGTCCCGCTTCACGCACCTCGCGTACGCTCCGGAGATCGCCTCCGCGATGCTCCAGCGCCAGCAGGCGGGCGCGGTCGTGGCGGCCCGCAAGCAGATCGTCGAGGGCGCGGTGGGCATGGTCGAACTGGCGCTGACCCGCCTGGCCGAGCAGGACATCGTGGAGCTGGACCCCGAGCGGAAGGCAGCCATGGTCTCCAACCTGATGGTGGTCCTGTGCGGTGATCGCGCGGCCCAGCCGGTCGTCAACACGGGCACCCTCTACCAGTGAGCCCCGCAGAGGAGGACGCCGCCGCCCCGGCCCCCGGGGCCAAGCGGCAGGCGCGCAAGCAGGTGCTGCTGCGGCTCGACCCGCAGGTGCACGACGCGCTCGCGCGCTGGGCCGGCGAGGAGCTGCGCAGCGCCAACGCGCAGATCGAGTTCCTGCTCCGGCGGGCCCTGGCGGAGGCCGGCCGGCTCCCGGGCGGGGCCGGCCCGATCCCGCCCCGCGGCCGCCCCCGCGCCTCTCCGGACTCCTGAACTTCAGGACCGGCGGTTCAGCAGGACGAACCCGTCCTGCTGGGCCACCGTCCGGTACCCGTCGGCCTTCGCCGCGTCGAGGGCGATGGCCTCATCCATCACGGACAGCGGCCAGCGCCGGTCCGAGGCCACCTGCGTGTCCACGATGATCCACTCGGGTCGGGGCCGGCTCTGCGGCCAGCCGTACAGGCTGGTGCTGGTGCGGTTGGTCAGGTGCGGCACCAGCCCGTCCGAGGCCTGGACCGTGGCCCCGTCGGGGATCTTGTCCATCAGCTCCTGCGCCACGGCGACCCGGGGGTCCGCCCGCCAGGTGTCCGGCTGGACCAGCTGCCACACCGGGAAGCCGGGCAGCAGCAACAGGCAGATCCCGGCCGCGCCCGCGAGGTACCGGCGCAGACCGGCCACCGTGGTGCCGCGCCGGACCAGGGCGTCGACGAACGCCGCGAACACGATCGGCATCAGCACCAGCGAGTAGTGGTAACCGGTGCCCCAATGGGGCGGGTTCTGCGAGACGAACCGCCACAGCAGCGTCGGCAGGGCCACCCACGCGATCGGCGAGCGCAACGCCAGGAACAGGGTCGGCGCCAGCATCAGCATCAGGGTCGAGACCTTGGCCTCGGGGGTGACCAGCCCCACCGTGGCCCGGTGCAGCAGGTCCCCGGCGCCGGACCAGAAGCCCGCCCCGCCGCCCTCGGAGCCGCCCAGGTACGACGTGTAGGCGTACTCCCCGCCCGGGTTGAAGGCGGGCAGCACCACCAGCATGGCCAGCAGTGCCCCGACCACCCCCACCACGGCGGTGACGATCCCGAGCCTGCGCCCGCCCGGTCCCGCGCGCCAGGCGATGACCAGGCCGATGACGGCCACCGTCAACCCGAGGTCCTCCTTCACCAGCACCAGCGGCACCGCCCAGTACGCGGCCGCCCGCAGCCGCCCGGAGCCGAGGGCCGCGAGCGAGCACGCGAGCAGCGGGAGGGCGAAGGCCACCTCGTGGAAGTCGAAGCCGACTCCGCTCGCGATGCCCCAGGACAGCCCGTAGCAGAGCCCGATCACCACGGCGGGCACCCGGCCCAGCGACCGGTGCGCCCAGCCGGCGAGCGGCACCACGCTCGCGGCGACGAGCACCGCCTGCGCGACGAGCAGGGTCTGGGCCGAGGGCCACAGCCGGTACAGGGGCGCGAGGAGGGCCAGTACCGGCGAGAAGTGGTCCCCGAGGACGGGGAAGTTCGGGGCCTTGAGCTCGGACACGGGCAGCCGGCCCACCGCGTAGGAGCGCACCACCTGGTCGAAGATGCCGAGGTCGTAGCTGTGCGAGAGCAACCGGTGGTGGATCCGCAAGGACAGGGCCAGGTAGCAGAGGAGCAGCCCGCCGGCGAGGGTCCAGATCCACCACGGGGTCGTGTACCGAGCCTCGGCGGACGGCTCCGGCTCCGTCCGGCCCGCGGGTCCGGACTGCTGCGGGGGGAGGGTGGCGGCGACGTCGGAGGGGGGTGCTTGCATGGCGCGCCTTTCGGAAAGCGGGGCCGACTCCCTCAACCTGCCAGCCGCCTGCGACCCCTGCGCCGAGCGGCTTCCAGGAGGGCCCGAGTCCCTACGAATGGCCCCCATCGGCGTGCCCGGCACCCTCAGCACGGCGTGTATACACCGCGCGTATACACTGTGTGTATAGTCGTTGTCATGTCCATCGGTCACACGCTCCTCGCGCTGCTGGAGGCCGGCCCCCGGCACGGCTACGACCTCAAGCGGACCTTCGACGAGAAATTCGGCCACGACCGCCCGCTCGCCTACGGACAGGTCTACTCGACCATGTCCCGCCTCCTGAAGAACGGCCTCGTCGAGGTCGACGGGGTGGAGAGCGACGGCGGCCCCGAGCGCAAGCGGTACGCCATCACCGAAGCCGGCATCACCGACGTCGCGGCCTGGCTGGCCACCCCCGAGAAGCCGGAGCCCTACCTCCACTCGACGCTCTACACCAAGGTCGTCCTCGCGCTGCTCACCGGCCGCAGCGCCCAGGAGCTGCTGGACTCCCAGCGCTCCGAACACCTGCGCCTCATGCGCACCCTGACCTCCCGCAAGCGCAAGGGCGACCTCACCGACCAACTGATCTGCGACCACGCCCTGTTCCATCTGGAGGCCGACCTCCGGTGGTTGGAGCTCGCCGCCGCCCGCCTCGACCAGCTCGCCCAGGAGATACGCCGATGAGGATCCCGCCCGGCACCCTGCTCGCCGCCCAGGACCTGCACAAGGCGTACGGGACCACCCGGGCGCTCGACGGCGCCGAATTCACCATCCACCCCGGCGAGATCGTCGCCGTCATGGGCCCGTCCGGCTCCGGCAAGTCGACCCTGCTGCACTGCCTCGCCGGGATCGTCCCGCCCGACTCCGGCTCCATCACCTACGACGGCCGCGAGATCGCCGGGATGAGCGATGCGGCGCGCAGCGCCCTGCGCCGCACCGAGTTCGGCTTCGTCTTCCAGTTCGGCCGGCTCGTCCCCGAGCTGACCTGTCTGGAGAACGTGGCGCTCCCGCTGCGCCTGAGCGGCGTCAAGCGCAAGGCGGCCGAGGCCACCGCCCTGGAGTGGATGGTCCAGTTGGAGGTGGACCACGTCGCAGGCCGGCGCCCCGGCGAGGTCTCGGGCGGTCAGGGCCAGCGCGTGGCCATCTCCCGCGCGCTCGTCACGCGGCCCCGGGTCATCTTCGCGGACGAGCCCACCGGAGCCCTGGACTCCCTCAACGGCGAGCTGGTGATGCGGCTGCTGACCGAGGCGGCCCGCTCCGCCGGAGCCGCCGTCGTCCTCGTCACGCACGAGACGCGCGTGGCGGCGTACTCCGACCGCGAGATCCTCGTGCGCGACGGCAGGTCCCGCGACATGGAACACGTCGTATGAGCCTGACCGAGAACGGCCGGGCCTGGTGCCGCGACCTGGCCATGGGCGTCCGCTTCGCCTTCTGCGGCGGCCGCGAGAGCTGGATCCGCACCCTGTTCACCGGCGTCGGCGTCGGCCTCGGCGTCGCCCTGCTGCTGGTCACCACCGCCCTGCCGAGCGCGCTGACCGCCCGTACCGACCGCGGCGACGCCCGGCTCGCCGTCGGGACGGAGGCCGACCGCCCCGGGTCCGACACCCTGCTCACGGCGTCCGCCGACCAGGACTACCGCGGCAAGAGCATCGAGGGCGTCCTCATCAAGGTCGAGGGCCCCGACGCCCCCGTCCCGCCCGGGCTCAGCCGGATCCCCGCCCCGGGCCGGCTCGCGGTCTCCCCCGCCCTCGACCGCCTGATGAAGTCCGACGAGGGCGCGCTGCTGCGCGAGCGCCTCGGCGGCGAGGTGACCGAGCTGATCGGCGACGCCGGCCTGCTCGGTCCGGGCGAGCTCTACTTCTACGCGGGCAACGCCGATCTGGAGAGGCCGCCCGGCACGAAGCTCGGCATCGTCCACCGGTCCCGGGCGTTCGGCGGCGATCCCGAACCCGACGCGCTCGACCCGGTGCTGGCCCTGATGGTCGTCCTGACCTTCGTGGCCCTGCTCATGCCGGTCGTGGTGTTCGTCGCGGCGGCCGTCCGCTTCGGCGGGGAGCGCCGCGACCGCCGCCTCGCCGCCCTGCGCCTGGTCGGCGCCGACAACCGGATGGTCCGCCGGATCGCGGCGGGCGAGGCGCTGGCCGGGGCCCTGACCGGGCTCGTGCTCGGCGCCGCCTGCTTCCTGGTCGCCCGTCAGCTCGTCGGCAGCTTCGCGCTGTCCCAGCGCAGCGTCTTCCCGGCCGACCTCGATCCGAGCTGGTGGCTGGCCGCGCTCGTCGCCCTCGCCGTGCCGGCCGCCGCCGTGGCCGTCACCCTGTTCACGCTGCGCGGCGTGCTCGTCGAACCGCTGGGCGTCGTACGGGCGGCCGGGCCGGTCAGGCGCCGGATCTGGTGGCGGCTGCTGCTGCCGGCGGGCGGACTCGGCCTGCTCGCACCGCTGATGGGCCGTGGCACCGTCAGCGGCGAGTTCAACCAGGTGCAGGTCAGCGCCGGCGTCGTCCTGCTGCTCGTCGGCATCACGGCCCTGCTGCCCTGGCTGCTGGAGCGTACGGCCGGGCTGCTGTCCGGCGGTCCGGTGTCCTGGCAGCTCGCGGTGCGCCGGCTCCAGGTCGCCAGCGGCACGGCCTCCCGGCTGGTCAACGGGATCGCGGTCGCGGTGGCCGGAGCCATCGCCCTGCAGATCCTCTTCGCGGGTACGGAGTCCGGCTACACCCTGGAGACCGGCGCGGATCCGGCGCGGGCCGCGCTGTCGGTGACGGTCGACCCGTCGAGCGGCACCGGATCGCTGGAGGCGGTGACCGCCGAGCTGGCCCGGACCCGGGGGGTCGCCAGGACGACCTCGCTGAGCAACCTCGCCGCGGCCGCCCAAGTGCCCTCGGCCGACCGCCCCGTCCACCTCACCGTGGGCACCTGCGAGGCCCTGCGCGAGGTGGCGCGGCTGGCGGCCTGCGCCGAGGGCGACGTCTTCGTGCTGGCCGACGACCCCCGTGCGGACTGGGGGATCCCGGGAGCCACCGCCCGGCCCGGCGAGAAGCTCCTCGCCGGCGGTGGCACGGGCTACGCCGTCGATCCGGCCGCCGTGGAGTGGACCGTCCCGGCGAACGCCCGTACCGTGCCCGCCCGTCCGGACCCGGACGGCCGCGTGCGCTCCGGTCTGCTGGTCACCCCCTCCGCCGCGCCGCAAGGGGTCGAGGCCTACCGGCACGTGTTCGTGCAGCTCGACCCGGCCGTGCCGGACGCGATCGAGCTCGCGCGCACCGCGGCCTTCCGGGCCGCCCCGGCAGCCATGGTCGGCTCGCTCTCCCCGACCCGGCTGGACCCCCAGTACGGGGCGATCCGCAGCGGCCTGTTCATCGGCGCGACGCTGGTGCTCGTACTGATCGGGCTGAGCCTGCTCGTCGCACAGCTGGAGCAGCTGCGCGAGCGCAGGAAGCTGCTGTCCGCCCTGGCCGCCTTCGGCACCCCGCGCCGGACGCTGAGCCTGTCGGTGCTGTGGCAGACCGCGCTGCCGATCACGGTGGCCATGGTGCTGGCGAGCGCCACGGGCCTGGCCCTCGGGTCGGTGCTGCTGCGGATGGCCGAGATGCCCGTCAGCGTCGACTGGGGCGCGGTGCTGGCGCTGGTCGGCTCCGGCGCGGGCGTGGTCGTCCTGGTGACCCTGCTCAGCATGCCGCCGCTGCTGCGGATGATGCGCCCGGACGGGTTGCGTACGGAGTGAGCGCGCCCCGCCCGCTCCCGGCGCGGCCCCCGTCAGTCGGTGGGCCACACCGGGAGCGGGCGCACGGCCTCGCGCAGGGCGGCCGCGACGGCCCTGAACTCCTCCTGCCGCGCCGTCCCCGTACGCATGGCCAGCGCGATCCGCCGCGAGGGCGCGGGCTCCGCGAAGTACCCGGTGGCCAGGTACTCGTTGCGGGCGGTCTCCAGCCGCAGCGCGGTCCGCGGCAACAGCGTCACCCCCAGTCCCCCGGCGACCAGTTGTACGAGGGTGGACAACCCCGCGGCGGTCGTGGTGACGTCGGCGCCGCTCGTGCGGCCGGCCTCGCGGCAGATGTCGAGGGCCTGGTCGCGCAGGCAGTGCCCCTCGTCGAGCAACAGCAGCTGCAGGCCGCGCAGTTCCTCGCGCGGGATGTCCTTGCGCCCGGCCAGGGGGTGCTCCCGGGGTGCGAGGAGTACGAAGTCCTCGTCGAAGAGCGGTAGTTCGGTGACGCCGGGCACGCCGAGCGGCACCGCGAGCAGCAGCAGGTCGAGCCGCCCGCCGGCGAGCCCCTCCAGCAGCGAGGCCGTCTGCTCCTCGTGCACCTGGAGGTCCATGCGCGGGTAGCGCCGGTGGAAGAGCCCGAGCACGGTCGGCAGCAGGTACGGGGCCACGGTCGGGATCACCCCGAGCCGCAGGACCCCGGTGAAGGGGGCCCGTACCGCCTCGGCCTCCTCCAGCAGCCCGCCCATCGCGTCGAGCACGGCCCGCGCCCGGGCCGCGATCCGCTCGCCCGCCGGGGAGAGCAGCACCTTGCGGGTGGTGCGCTCCAGCAGCTGCACCCCGAGGGCTTCCTCCAGTGCGGAGACGGCGCCGGAGAGCGCCGGCTGGCTCATCCCGATGGCGGCGGCCGCGTCGCGGAAGTGCAGGTGCTCGGCGACGGCGGCGAAGGCGCGCAGCTGCGCGAGCGTCGCCTGCTTCGCTCCTCTATTACCGATAGCCACTGATAGGTACCTCCGATCACCCGGCACAACAGTAGCTATTTCTGTAATCAATGCAGCTGTGCCAGCATGTGAGATACGTCCAACCCCCTCGGAAACCCCCAAAAGGGTCAGTTTCCATTCCGCAAGGAGAGCACGTGCTCACTGTCGGTGACAAGTTCCCCACCTACGATCTGACCGCCTGCGTCTCGCTCGAGGCCGGCAGCGAGTTCGCCCAGATCGACCACAAGACCTATGAGGGCAAGTGGCGCGTGGTGTTCTTCTGGCCGAAGGACTTCACCTTCGTCTGCCCGACCGAGATCGCCGCCTTCGGCAAGCTGAACGAGGAGTTCCAGGACCGCGACGCGCAGATCCTCGGCGTCTCCGGCGACTCCGAGTTCGTCCACCACGCCTGGCGCAAGGACCACGCCGACCTGCGTGACCTGCCCTTCCCGATGCTGGCCGACTCCAAGCACGAGCTCATGCAGGCGTGCGGCGTCCGCGGCGAGGACGGCTTCGCCCAGCGCGCCGTCTTCATCGTCGACCAGAACAACGAGATCCAGTTCACGATGGTGACCGCCGGTTCCGTGGGCCGTAACCCCAAGGAGGTCCTGCGGGTCCTCGACGCCCTGCAGACCGACGAGCTGTGCCCCTGCAACTGGAACAAGGGCGAGGGCACCCTGGACGCCGGCGCGCTGCTGGCCGGTGAGTGACGGATGTCCCTCGACGCCCTGAAGTCCGCCATACCGGACTTCGCCAAGGACCTGAAGCTGAACCTCGGCTCGGTCATCGGCAACAGCGACCTCCCGCAGCAGCAGCTGTGGGGCACGGTCCTGTCCTGCGCGATCGCCGCCCGCTCCCCGCGCGTCCTGCGTGAGCTGGAGCCGGAGGCGAAGGCGAACCTCTCTCCCGAGGCGTACACCGCCGCCAAGTCCGCCGCGGCGATCATGGCGATGAACAACGTCTTCTACCGCACGCGGCACCTGCTCTCCGACCCGGAGTACGGCACCCTGCGGGCGGGCCTGCGGATGAACGTCATCGGCAACCCGGGCGTGGAGAAGGTCGACTTCGAGCTGTGGTCGCTCGCCGTCTCCGCCATCAACGGCTGCGGCCAGTGCCTGGACTCGCACGAGCAGGTCCTGCGCAAGGCCGGTGTCGGCCGCGAGACGGTCCAGGAGGCCTTCAAGATCGCCTCGGTGATCCAGGCCGTCGCCGTCACCCTCGACGCCGAGGCCGCCCTCGCCGCCGAGTAGCACCCCCGCACGACGAAGGACCCCGCTGCCGTTCCCGGCCGCGGGGTCCTTCGCTTCGCTCACTTCCTGAGCGCGGCCATCAGCTCGCGCGCGTCCTCGATGAGCGCCGCCTTGAGCGCGTCCCCGTCGGGCTCGGGCTGCCCCTCCTGCCCGAACCACTGGACGACGACCGAGAGGACCACGCCGCCGTCCAGCACGTCGATCCGGCAGGCGCCCGCGTACTCGGCGATCAGCGCCCGCTCGCCGAGTCCGGGAACCAGTTCCGCCGCGGCGATCCTCATGCGCAGGTCCGGGTCGAACCCGGGTCCCGTGCCGAACTCCGGCTCGGGGTCGGTCTCGCGGTGCGCCTCGACGGCGGCCTGCACCTGGTAGTTGAGCCGGTCCCCGCCCCACCGCATGGCGTACGAGCAGTACGACCAGTCCACGGCCGGGGTCTCGGCGTGGTGCGGAATGCCGCCGCCGTCGAACCCCCCGACCAGCTTGCCGAGCGCCTCCATCTTCGCGTCCGCGCACAGGTCCTGGGAGTGCCGGTACGCGATGGGCGGCCCGGCGTCAGCGAAACGATCCTCCAGCATCCACGCGGCCGCCCACACCGCGGACGCCAGCACCGCACCGCCCAGGGCCCATAACCACGGCCGGGCCGGGCCGCGTACGGAGCCGCCAGCCTGGGGCGGCTCCTGCGCCGGCCCGGCCGGGGAGTCCGGGTCCGGGTCCGGCGAGAGCGGGGGCCACTCCCCCTCCAGCTCAGGCTCGCTGATCATGCGCGGCCTCCCGGGCGGCCGAACCCACGGCGGTCGCCCCGTGCGGCGCGGGCCCGACCGGCGAGGCGCCGTGCCGCTGCCGGTCGCGCGAGTACGCCCTCAGGTAGACCACGACCGTGTTGGTGACGGCGACCAGCGGCACGGCCACCACCGCTCCGCCGATGCCGGCGATCATCCCGCCGGCCGCCACCGAGAGCACCACCGCGAGCGGGTGGACCCGTACGGCCCGGCCCAGGATGAAGGGCTGCAGCACGTGCCCCTCGATCTGCTGCACGGCCAGGACCACGAGCAGCACCATCAGCGCGGTGAACGGCCCCTGGGTCACCAGCGCCACGACCACCGCGAGGGCGCCGGAGACCACCGCGCCGACGAGCGGGATGAAGGCGAACAGGAAGATGAACACGGCCAGCGGCACGGCCATCGTCACGTCCAGGAAGTACAGGCCGAGTCCGATGAAGATGGCGTCGATGAGCGCGACGAGGACCGTGCCGCGCACGTACGCGGTCAGGGTCCGCCAGGCGCGGGGTCCGGCGCCGGCGACTCCGGGGCGGGCCGCGCCCGGGACCAGGCCGAGGACCCAGTTCCAGATGCGCTTGCCGTCGTAGAGCAGGAAGAGCGTGGAGAACATCGCGAGCAGGATGCCGGTCAGCACCTCGACGAGGACCGTCACGCCTTGGAGGCCGGCGGAGGTGATCTGCTCGGTGTTGGTGCCGATGGTCTCGCTGAGGTTCTTCGCGATGTCGTTGATCTGCTTCTCGGTCACGTGGAACGGACTGTCCAGTGCCCAGAGTTTGAGTTCGTTGATGCCGTCGCGGACGCGGTCGGACAGGTCGTCGAGGTTCTCCATGACCTGCCAGACCACGAACCAGCCGACCAGCCCGATGACCACGAACCCGAGGACCGCGGTGACCGCGGTGGCGAGCCCGCGCGGCAGGCCGAGCCTGCGCAGCCGGACCACGAAAGGCTGGAGCAGGGCCGTGACGAGCAGGGCGGCGGCGAAGGCGAGGACGACCAGGCGGACTTCGCTGATCATCTTCATCAGCACCCAGAGCATCCCGGCGAGCAGCAGCAGCCGCCAGCTGGCCTCGGCCGCGACCCGCAGCCCCCACGGGAGCACGCTCGCCGGGGCGGGGCGCTCGGGGATGACGGGGTGTTCGGCGGGCGCGAGGACCTGCGTCGGTGCCGGCGCCGTCACGGCGGCGGCCGGTGCGGGCGCCGCCGGCGCGGGTGCGGGAGCGGGCGCGGGCAGGTCGCCGGAGGTCTCGGCCTCGACCTCCGCCCGCCGCTCGTCGAGGCGGGCCTCCATCCGGCTCAGCCTGCTCCCGAGCCGGCCGAGCCAGCCTGACCTCTTCGCCATGTCGATCCCTTCCCCCCGCCCGTTGGACACCCCTCGAAAGACCGTACACGCGAGGAGCCCCGCACCGTAGGACGGTGCGGGGCTCTTCGAGGTTGTGCGGCGGAGCCGGTCAGTACCAGCCGTTGGCCTGGTGGAAGTTCCAGGCTCCGCACGGGCTGCCGTAGCGCCCGTTCATGTAGTTCAGACCCCACTCGATCTGGGTGGCGGGGTTGGTGCGCCAGTCGGCACCGGCCGAGGCCATCTTCGAACCGGGCAGGGCCTGGACGAGACCGTAGGCGCCCGAGGACTTGTTCACGGCCAGGTAGTTCCAGGTGGATTCCTGGTTGATGATGTTGGAGAAGCACTGGAACTGCCCCGCCGGCACCATCTGCTGGGCGATCGCCTTGACCTGCGCGACCGTGTAGGAGGCCTGGACCTCGAAGTCGGAGCCGTCGCGGGCGGCGGAGCGGCTGGCGACCTGCTCCTTCGCCTCGCGCTCCTTCTTCGCCTTCTCGTCGGCCGCCTTCTGGGCCTCGGCCTTCTTCGACTTGGCGTCCTGGGCGGCCTGGATACGGGCAGCCTCCTCGGCCGAGCGCTTGGCGTCGGCGTCGGCGGCGTGGGCGATGGCGTCGGCCTGCTGCGTCAGGGACGCGTTCTGGACCTGAGCGGAGTCGCCGACCGGGATGTCAGTGAGGAGAGTCGTCCCGGACGCGGTCGTCTCAAGATCGTTCGAGGCGGGGTCGCCAGTGGCAACGCCCACGACTGCGCCAACGGTGGTGACCGCAGTGGCCGAAGCAACTGCGAATCCCCGGACCGAGATCCGGCTCACACGGTGTCCTTCCAGCAGCGTCCGCAGTGACCGCGCGGCGCAAGAGTGCCCCTCGACACTGGCCTCCACGGTTCTACGGTCACTGGAGGCGCGGGCCCGTGGGCAACTCCCTTGCGGGAGCGCCGCGTGATGCTCGGGCGGCATACGGCGAACGACTGTGGAGTTGTGGTGCTGCGCGCATCTCAAGGGAGATACAGGTGTGCCGTATGCGGGGCCTGACGGAAAACAGACTCTGCCGGACCGCCACGCCACAGGGCAATTCTCCGTTGCGTGGGAAAGGTCACACCTGCACGGTCGCCGTTGATTCCGCGAAATCCCTGTGCAGCGCGACGCCGCCCGGCTAGGCTCCTGGGCCTTTGCCGGGCGGCGTCAACTCACCTTCCCGTTATGGGTGTTTTGGGCTGCTTCTGCATGCCGTACGGCCCTACAGGGTCTCCAGCATCTCGGTGACCAGCGCGGCGATCGGGGACCGCTCGGAGCGGGTCAGGGTCACGTGCGCGAAGAGCGGATGCCCCTTCAGCTTCTCGACCACGGCGACGACCCCGTCGTACCGGCCGACCCGCAGGTTGTCCCGCTGGGCCACGTCGTGAGTCAGGACAACCCTCGAATTGGCCCCGATCCGGGACAGAACGGTCAGCAGGACATTGCGCTCCAGCGACTGCGCCTCGTCCACGATCACGAAGGCGTCGTGCAGCGAGCGCCCGCGGATGTGCGTGAGCGGCAGGACCTCCAGCATCCCGCGGTTCAGCACCTCCTCGATGACCTCGCGCCCGGCGACCGCCGAGAGGGTGTCGAAGACCGCCTGGGCCCACGGGCTCATCTTCTCGGAGGCGTCCCCGGGGAGGTACCCGAGGTCCTGGCCGCCCACCGCGTACAGCGGCCGGAAGACCATGACCTTCTGATGCTGCCTCCGCTCCAGCACCGCTTCCAGGCCCGCGCAGAGCGCCAGCGCCGACTTGCCGGTACCGGCCCGGCCGCCCATCGAGATGATGCCGATCTCCGGGTCGAGCAGCAGGTCCAGCGCGATGCGCTGCTCGGCGCTGCGGCCGTGCAGCCCGAAGGCCTCCCGGTCGCCCTTCACGAGCCGCACGTTCCCGTCGGCGGTGACCCGGCCCAGCGCCTTGCCGCGCTCGGACTGCAGGACCAGTCCGGTGTGCACGGGCAGTTCCGCGGCCTCCGGTACGTAGAGCCGGTCCTCGGAGTAGAGGAGGTCGACCTGCTCGCCGGAGAGGGCGAGCTCGCTCATGCCGGTCCACCCGGCATCGGTGATCGCGAGCTCGGCGCGGTACTCCTCGGCGATCAGCCCCACGGAGGAGGCCTTGATGCGCAGTGGGAGATCCTTCGAGACCACCGTGACGTCGTAGCCCTCGGCCTGCAGATTGCGGGCGACCGCGAGGATCCGCGAGTCGTTGTCCCCCAGTCGGAAGCCGGCGGGCAGGACGCTCGGGTCGGAGTGGTTGAGCTCGACGCGCAGGGTGCCGCCCAGATCGCCCAGCGGGATGGGGGCGTCGAGGCGTCCGTACCGGACCCGGAAGTCGTCGAGCAGGCGCAGGGCCTGCCGTGCGAAGTAGCCGAGTTCGGGATGGTGCCTCTTTGCCTCCAGCTCGGTGATCACCACGATCGGGAGCACGACCTCGTGCTCGTCGAAGCGGGAGATCGCGTTGGGGTCTGCCAGCAGGACGCTGGTGTCGAGGACGTAGGTCCGCCTGTCGGGCAGGCGGCGCTTTGTGCTGGTCACCACGGAAGGACGTACCCCCTCGGAAGAGGTCGGGCCATGAAGACCGGACCGGTCATCGGCACCCATGCCAGGGCCGATTTCCGGCCCTCCACTCCGTCCGTGCGAACCGCACGTTCGTCCTGGTGCAAAGGGCCTCCCGGGCGGACGGCCCCATGCCGTCCGCTGAGACTCGACACCCGTGGATCGGGCATCGACCTGCAAGGGATATTCCCCGAATGGGTCCAGCCATGCCATGGCATATGACGGACGCTCGGTGAATCCCTGGTGAAGGCCTTGCGAGGAGCGGGTGCCGGGATGCCGGAAGGTCTCCGGGGGCACCCGCGGACACGGCAGCGGCGCGCCGCGGAAGGACCGGGGCGCGCCGCGGGTGGTGCCGGGGCAATTGCCGAAAGGGCGTCAGAGCAGGGGTTTGGCGACGGCCGGGGAATCAGGTCCCGTAGCGCCGGTGGCGGGCCGCGTAGTCGCGCAGGGCCCGCAGGAAGTCGACCTTGCGGAAGGCCGGCCAGAAGACCTCGCAGAAGTAGTACTCGGAATGCGCGCTCTGCCAGAGCATGAATCCGGACAGGCGCTGCTCGCCGCTGGTGCGGATCACGAGGTCCGGGTCGGGCTGGCCGCGCGTGTAGAGGTGCTCCGCGATGTGGTCGATGTCCAGGATCTCGGCGAGCTCCTCGAAGGAGGTGCCCTTCGAGGCGTGCTCCAGCAGCAGCGAGCGGACCGCGTCGGCGATCTCCTGGCGGCCGCCGTATCCGACGGCGACGTTGACGAGTATCCCGTCGATGCCGTGGGTGGCCTCCTCGGCCTCCTTCAGCACGCTCTGCGTCCCGGCGGGCAGGATGTCGAGGTTGCCGACGTGGTGCACGCGCCAGCGGCCGTCCGCGGCGAGGCCCCGGACGGTGTTCTCGATGATGTTGAGGAGCGGGCGGAGCTCGACCTCCGGCCGGTCCAGGTTGTCCGTGGAGAGCATCCACAGGGTGACGACCTCGACGTCCGTCTCGGTGCACCAGCCCAGCATCTCGGAGATCTTGTCGGCCCCGGCCTGATGGCCCTGCTCCGTCGTACCTCCGGACGCCTTGGCCCAGCGCCTGTTCCCGTCCAGGATGACGCCGATGTGCTTGGGCGCCGCGTCATGGTCGAGGCGGCCTTCCACCCGGCGTGCGTAGAGCCTGTACACCAGGTCGCGCAGCTTCACGATCTTCCAGCCCCTCCGAGCAATGCCCCCGTGCGAATTGCGGTCCCTCCCCCGAGTCCGCCACATTACTGCTCGGCGGGATCCGGTACCCAACTCGGGATGTCACAAGTCCGTGATAGGGAGGACATCGTGACTGATACCAATCCCTATCGGGCAGAGCCCTCGCGCTACGACTCCATGGAGTACCGCCGCACGGGCCGCAGCGGCCTCAAGCTCCCCGCCATTTCCCTCGGCCTCTGGCACAACTTCGGTGACGACAAGTCCCTGGAGTCCCAGCGGGCGATCCTGCGCCGGGCCTTCGACCTCGGCGTGACCCACTTCGACCTGGCCAACAACTACGGCCCGCCCCCCGGCTCGGCCGAGCTGAACTTCGGCAAGATCTTCGCGCAGGACTTCGCGACCCACCGCGAGGAGCTGGTGCTGTCCACCAAGGCCGGCTACCTGATGCACCCCGGGCCGTACGGCGAATGGGGCAGCCGCAAGTACCTGCTCGGCTCGCTCGACGCCTCGCTGAAGCGGATGGGTGTGGACTACGTCGACATCTTCTACTCGCACCGCTTCGACCCGGAGACCCCGCTGGAGGAGACCATGGGCGCGCTCGCGTCCGCGGTCCAGCAGGGCAAGGCGCTCTACGTCGGCGTCTCCTCGTACACCGCGGAGCAGACGGCCGAGGCGGCCCGGCTGCTCAAGGAGATGGGCGTACGTCCCCTCATCCACCAGCCCTCGTACTCCATGATCAACCGCTGGACGGAGGAGGACGGCCTGCTGGACACCCTGGAGGAGGCCGGCATGGGCTGCATCTCCTTCGTGCCGCTCGCGCAGGGGCTGCTGACCGGCAAGTACCTGAAGGGGATCCCGGAGGGCTCGCGGGCCACCCAGGGCAAGTCCCTGAACCCGGATCTGCTCTCCGACGAGGTGCTCCGCCGGCTGAACGGGCTGAACGACATCGCGGTCCGGCGCGGGCAGAGCCTGGCGCAGCTGGCGCTGAACTGGGTGCTGCGCGACGAGCGGATGACCTCGGCGCTGATCGGCGCTTCGAGCGTGAAGCAGCTTGAGGAGAACGTGGCCGCGCTGTCCGGCGGGGCGCTGTCGGAGCAGGAGCTGAAGGAGATCGACTCCTTCGCGGTGTCCACCCCCGGTGCCAACATCTGGGCCCAGCGGGGCTGACCTGCGCCTTTGGCGAGAGGGTCGGCCCAGGGGGCGGGGAGACAAAAAACGGGCCGGTCCGTGGGGGGGATACGGACCGGCCCGAGGGGGGGGTTCCACCATAACCCTTCGTAAAGCGTGATGTGTGCATTGGCGCGTGATGATTACGCTCCGAAGTCATCCGGCAGCGCTTCGGTGAGCGCCCGGGCGGTCTCCAGGGGCGGGGGCGCGAGCCCCTCCCGGACCCTCCGATGCCGGGCGCCACAAGGGCGAGCCCGCGCCGGAGGCCGTGGCGACGGCCCGCGGACACACCGGGCGGCCATACCCCCCGCCCGTACCACCCAAGAGGGACCCCGTACGGGCGCGCCGCCTTGACGCCGCCTCCCTCCCGGGAGGGAGGCATCCCAGGGGATGGGCCTGGGGGCCCGGCGGCCCTAGGGTGGCCCGCATGGCGAACTGGCAGGACGGCACGGCCGTGCTCAGGGCCGGCCCGGTGGCGGTGCCGCTGGAGATCGCCGCCTCGTACCGGGCCCGGACCCGCGGGCTGCTCGGGCGGGACGGCATCGACGGGGCGCTGCTGCTGACCCCGGCGGGCAGCGTGCACACGTTCCGGATGCGCTTCGCCATCGACGTGGCGTACCTGGACCGGAACCTCGGCGTCATCGCGCTGACCACCATGCACCCGGGCCGCCTCGGGCGCCCGCGCCTGCGGTCCCGGCACGTCCTGGAGGCCGAGGCGGGCGCGATGGCCGCCTGGGGCCTGCGGGTCGGGACCCGCCTCGACGTGGCTCCGGCTTGAGGTGGCCCCGGCTTGAGGTGGCCCCGGCTTGAGGTGGGGGCCGCACTCGGGGCGGGGCCCGGCTTGAACCGCGAGACGACCTAGGTGGCGGAGCGCGCGGGCGGTAGGTTGGGGCGGTTGAGCTGGGGTGTCAGGGGAGCGGCATGACGGAGAACGCGCGGATCAAGGCGCTGGAGCAGATCATGCCGGCGACGCACGGCGCCGACGAGGACGTCGACTGGCGGGCGGCGGAGGCCGCCTGGGGCACCCGTTTCCCTGCCGACTTCGTCGCCTTCATGGGCCGCTTCGGCGCGGGTTCCATCAACGGCGAGGCCAGCATCCTGCTGCCGCTGCCCAAGCCCGGGCTCCAGTGGGACCCCGCCGGGATGGCGGAGGAGACGGGCAACGCCCGCCAGGTCTGGGGATCGGAGGGCGGTCGGGCCGCCTTCGACGTGGACCCGGAGTCGATCATCGCCTGGGGCGTGACCGGCGGCTCTGACATCCTGTGCTGGCTCACCACCGACCCGGACCCGGACCGCTGGCCGGTGCTGGTCGTCGGGCGGCACACCGCCGACTCCTTCGCCGTGTACCCGTACGGCATGGCCGAATTCCTCTACCGGCTCTGCTCGGACGAGTTCGACATGAGCCCCGTCAGCATCACCTTCTGGGACGGCGGGCACCTCAGCTTCGTGCACTGGCGCAAGGCCCAGCGCCGCTGGCAGGAGGGCCGCAACCCCGAGACGGGCGAGCCGGACCCGTACGCCGGCGATTTCGCCGACTGACCGACAACGGCCCCTCCGCCCCCTCCCCCTCCCTTCCTCCCCTCAGCCCGTTCCCGGCCCTTTCGTGGCCGGAAACGGGCTTTTCGGTATGTCTACGCGCGTCCGAATTGTTGATCACATATCGGAAAACACCATCCGGAAAAGCCGCACTTGGAGCATTGAACACAAGTGCCGACCCAATGGAATCAACCACCCGCGTTCAGGAGAGAATTCCGGCCAACGGGCCAAGGAGGGACACCGCCGCCCGGAGCAACTCATAAGTAGTAACGGGACTCAAAAGAAAATCAGGGGAATACACCCGTGCGACGAAGAATTTTCGGCACGGCCGCCACCGCGGTCGTGCTCGGTCTGCTGGCACCACTGGCCGGATGCGGTTCCACGGGCGGCGGCGCAGGTGGCGGCACGCTCCGCCTCGTCGCCGCCGAATACGGCGACACCCCGGCCACCAGTTCCAAGGCCTTCTGGGACAAGGTGACCGGCGATTTCACCACGGCGAACCCGGGCGTCAAGGTCGAGGTGGAGCTCATTGCCTGGGCCGACATCGACCGCGAGGTCTCCCGTATGGTCAAGGCCGGCAAAGCGCCGGACATGGCCCTGATGGGCTCCTACTCGGACTTCGCGGCGCAGGGCAAGCTCTATTCCGCGGACGAACTCCTCTCGGTCACCGCCGAGGCGAACTTCCTCCAGCCGCTCGCCGAGGCCGGATCCGTCGGCAACACCCTCTACGGGCTGCCGTTCGTGGCGAGCAGCCGCCTCCTCTTCTACAACGAGGGCCTCTTCTCGAAGGCCGGCCTCTCCGCCCCCAAGACCTGGTCGGACCTGAAGGCCGCGGCCAAGGCGCTCAAGGACAAGGGCGTGAAGTACCCGTACGCCATGCCCCTGGGCCCGGAGGAGGCGCACGCCGAGGCGATGATCTGGGAGCTCAGCAACGGCGGCGGCTACGCCGACAGCAGCGGCAACTACAACCTGGCGTCCGACCAGAACATCCAGACCCTGCGCTGGATCAAGGACAACCTGGTCGCCCCCGGCCTGGTCGGCCCCGTCCCGCCAGCCCAGCTCAACCGCGCGGACGCCTTCGCCGCCTTCACGCGCGGCGAGGTCGGCATGCTCAACGGTTACCCGTCGCTCGCCCACGAGGCGCGGGCCAAGGGCATCGGCGTGGGCACCGTCTCCATGCCGGTCGCCGACAACCTCGGTTCCGGGGAGACCCCGCCGACCGTGGGCGTGGCCGACTGGATGATGGCGTTCAAGCAGAACGGCCACCGCACCGAGATCGGCAAGTTCCTCGACTTCGTCTACCAGGACAAGAACCTGTCGGAGTTCGCCGGCCGCTACCACCTGCTGCCGTCCACCGTCTCGGCCTCCCGCTCGCCGGCCGGCGGCGGCGGGATCGACCACCACGACCAGCAGTTCCTCACCGCCCTGCGCGGTGCCCAGCTCTACCCGGTGAACGACCCGTCCTGGGTGACGGTCAGCGACACCATCAAGCGCAACATCGGGCGCGCCGTGGAACCGTCCGGCGACCCCAAGGCCGTCCTGGAGGAGATCGCCTCCAAGGCGAACGAAGCGGCCAAGAAGCACTGAACGGCCCTGCGAACCGAGGACTTTCGGCCCCTGTCGCACAGCATCCTTTGCGGCATCATGGCTGCTACGGCACTTGATCCAAGGCCGCGGCCCAGTCGCCCGCCGAGCACCCACAAGGTGCACGGGGCGGCCGGCCCACCCTCCTGACCGGCCTCGCGCCTAGGTCTGCGCCCCGCGCCCGTCGCTAGGACTGCTTGCCGAGGTCCTGGGAGAACGCCGTGCGGTACTGCTCGCAGCTGGAGTTCCAGGGCAGGGAGCCGCTGAGGGTCCCGTAGCCCGTGCGCGTGACGTCCCACTTCACCGTGTACGCACCGGTGTCACAGGCGATCCGCTTGCCGCCCGGAACCTTCGTACGGCCCGTCGCCGGGCGGTCGGCCAGCTCCTGGCGCACTTCCGCGGCCTTCGTCCCGTCGCGGCGGACGAGCACCGCGTGCACGACGATCGGGTGCTTGCCGTCCTTGGTCGTCAGCGCCTTCTTCACCACCGTCGAGTCCGACACCGACCAGGCGAACTCGAACACCGGCTGCCAGGCCAGCGTCTTCGGGTCGGGGACCTGGCGCTCGTAGCTCTCGGCGCCCTTGGGACCCGGGCCGGGGACCGTCTTGTACTGGATCGAGGGCTGGAGGCGGAACTGCGCCTCCACCTTGTGCATCTCGTCCTTGGTCCACATCGACTTCATCGCTTTCTCCCCGCCGCCCGGGTCCTGGAGGTACGTCGTACCGTCCGCGGCGGTGGCGGCGCTCTGGCCGAGGGCTGGGGCGAGGGCCGCCGCTGCGGCGGCGAGGGCGATTGCGGCGGTGCGGGTGCGGTTCATGCCGGTCCAACGGGACGCTCCGGCGGGCCGGAACGACGCCGGGCGCGCTTTCACCCGTACGGGAGACGCGCGTGCGGCCGCGGAATATCCGTCCCGGACCCTCCCGTTGGTGATCACGACACGGCAGCACGATCGTCAGGGGGACGGCATGGGCGTGAACGGCACGGTGGCCCCGGGCTGGGAGCCCGTACGC
The DNA here is from genome assembly GCF_055604165.1 of Streptomyces sp. NPDC037242. Classification (NCBI taxonomy): domain Bacteria; kingdom Bacillati; phylum Actinomycetota; class Actinomycetes; order Kitasatosporales; family Streptomycetaceae; genus Streptomyces; species Streptomyces sp. NPDC037242. Next base: position 90,283 of record NZ_JBVJUY010000002.1, on the reverse strand, counting down.
GAGGAGTTCGCGGCCTTCGTCGCGGCCGAGGAGGTCTCGCCCGAGGCCCAGTTGGCGGTGCACCACCACGGCCGGCGCGTGGTCGACCTGTCCGCGGGCGAGAGCACCGGGCCCGACACCCTCAGCCCGGTCTTCTCCCTCACCAAGGGCGCCGCCCACCTGGTCGTGGCGCTGCTCGTGCAGGAGGGCGTACTGGACCTGGAACGGCCGGTGTCGGCGTACTGGCCCGAGTTCACCGGGGACGGCAAGGAGCGGCTGACGGTACGCCAGCTGGTCGCCCACCAGTCCGGTCTGGTCAACACCGACGCGGGTTTCGACTACGACGAGATGGCGGACGACGCGGTGATCGCGGCGCGCCTCGCACGGCAGAAGCCGTACTGGGAGCCCGGAACCGCGTACGGCTACCACGCCTACGTGATCGGCGCACTGACCGGCGAGGTGGTCCGGCGGGCGACGGGGCGCTCACTGCAGGAGGTGTACGAGGAGCGGATCCGCGCCCCGTACGGGCTCGACCTGTACCTGGGCCTGCCGGCGGACACGGCCTTGGCGGACCGCCTGGCACCGGTGCTGGAGATGCGGCCGACCCCCGGACAGCTCGCCGCGCAGGCGGCCGCGGCCACGCCGCCGGTGCTGCTGCCGGTGGGGTTCAACCTGCACCGGGAGCCCCCGATGGACCTGGTGGCGTACGCGAACCACCCCCGGGTCCGGGAGCTCGGTCCGGCTTCGGCGGGCGGCACCGGCTCGGCGCGGGGCGTGGCGGGGCTCTACGCGGCGGCGATCAGCGGGCTGGGCGGGCTCGGTCCGCTGCTGAAGCCGCAGACGGCGGCCGAGTTCGCGCGGCTCCAGCTCGCGGGCGAGGACCGGGTGACGGGCGAGCCGGACCACTTCGGGCTGGGCTTCGAGCAGCAGCCGGCCGTGGGTCCGCAGGCCTTCGGGCACTCCGGCGCGGCGGGCGGGCAGGGCTTCGCCGACCCGGCGACGGGGATCGCGTACGGGTACACGCGCCGCCGCTTCCGCTTCCCGGGCGGGCTGGCCCCGGAGAACGCGGGTCTGACGGCGGCGGTGCTGACGGTGGCGCGGGGGCTGTGAGGGCCCCGGCTCAGGCCTGACCGGTCTCGAAGCGGCTGATGCGGCCGTCGCCGGTGACGTCGAACCGCCAGGCGGTGCGCATCTGGCCCCAGGTGTCGTTGCGGTAGTCGACGACGAGGGCGCGCCCGCCGTCGGTCTCCTTCTGGACGTCCATGTGGCCGCCGGAGTCGAAGATCTCCCGGTCGATCCAGTCGTGCAGATCACGGTCCGAGCCGTCGTCGGACATGGTCGCGTCCGGGGTCAGGAGCGCGAGGAAGGCCGCCCTGTCGTGTGCGTTGACGGCGGCGACGAGGGCGCCGACGGTGGCGTCGGACAGTCGGTCGGGGCTGATGGCCACGGGTGCCTCCTGGTCGGGCGTACGGTGCTGGGTGCGCGACCAGGGAACACCTCCGGCCGGGCCGGGGCGGCGACCATCACCCGTTCGCCGCCGGACGGCGTGTCAGGACGAGGGGCCGGTGACGACCGGGAACCCGGTCGCGCGCCCCTCGGCCTTGAGCCAGGTCAGCACCTGCTCCAGGGCTTCGACGGTCTGGGAGCGGTTGCCGCCGCCGTCGTGGAAGAGGACGGTCGCACCGTTCTTGATCTCGCTCTTGACCGTGTTGACGATGGCCGCCGCGCCCGGCTTGCTGAAGTCCTTGCTGTCGACGTTCCAGCCGAGCGGGCGCATGCCGTTCGCCGCGGCGATGCGGCGGCTGTCGGGGGTGAACGCGCCGCCGGGGGCGCGGTAGTACTCCACCTTGGCGCCGCCGCCCGCGGCTTCCTCGATCAGCTTCTTCGCGTCCAGGATCTGCTGCTGCTGGTACTCCACGGGCTTCTTGTCCATCCCCGTGTTGTGGTCCATGGTGTGGTCGCACAGCCGGTGGCCGCCCGCGACGACCTTCTTGACCAGGTCGGGGTGGTCCTTGGCCTGCGGGCCGATCATGCAGAAGGTCGCCTTCACGTCGTACTGCTTCAGCAGGTCGAGGACCTTCGGGGTCCAGGTGGGGTCCGGCCCGTCGTCGATGGTGATGTTGACGGCGCCCTGGCCGGCCTCCGAGTCGTGGGCGATCCCCTCGGGCACCTGCCGTGCCCCGGGGGCCCGGGGGGATCCGCCGCCGCCGTTCGCGGGGTCGTCCGTGTGGCGGGCGGCGTTCTCGTGCCTGGGGTGGTGGCCCGGATCGACGACGGCCGCCACTCCCCACACCGTCGCCGCCACGGCCGCGGCCGCTGCCGCGATGGCTATTCGGGCCTTGGCGCTCCGCGTGTACGCGCGCAGTGCGCCGGGCTTGTCCGCGTGCGTGTCGGTGTCGGTGTCCGTGTTCGTGTTCGTACGGGTCATCAGCTGTCCACTCCCCATCCGCTTTGTGAGCGCCTCGCAGGTCAGGACGCGTCATGCCACGGAGGGGTTCCAGCCAATTCCCCCATAAATTCCAGGTAATGGGACCTTAGTCCCTAAGTGTCCCGAATTCCGGCCCATTTGAAACGGGACGAACCTCGCACCCACCCCGGAACGGAAAAGGCCCGGCCCCGGCGGACGTGTCGTCCATCGGGGCCGGGCCTCGCGGGTCGGGGTGACTCAGTGCGCGACCGAGGCCTGCGGGGCCTGGGCCGCCTGCTCCTCGCCCGGTGCGCCGCCGGCCTGGGCCGGTCCGGCGCCCCGCAGCGGGACCTCCTTGACGAACCAGGCCGCCAGGAAGCCCAGTACGGCGACGCCCGCGCCGAGCAGGAACGCCGAGTGCGTACCGGCGGCGACGGCGTGCTGGTAGGCGTCGCGTACGGCCTCCGGCAGCTTCGCCAGGCTCGCCGCGTCCAACTGGGCCGAACCTGCGGCGCCGGCGGCCTCCGGGCCGAGGCGCTCGGACATGGTGTCCGTGACCCGGGTGGTGAAGAGCGAGCCCATCAGGGCGACGCCGAAGGAGCCGCCGAGCGTGCGGAAGAGGGTGGCCGAGGAGGACGCGACGCCCATGTCCTTCATCTCGACGCTGTTCTGCGCGACCAGCATGGTGATCTGCATCAGGAAGCCGAGACCGGCGCCGAGGATGGCCATGTACACGCCGGACATCAGGCGGCTGGTGCCGGTGTCCATCGACGCGAGCAGGAAGAGCCCGACGACCATGAGCGCGCCGCCGACGATCGGGAAGATCTTGTACTTGCCGCTGTTGGTGGTGACGCGGCCCGCGATCAGCGAGACGACCATCATCGAGAGCAGCATCGGCAGGAGCAGCAGACCGGAATTGGTGGCGGAGGCGCCCTGCACCGACTGCTGGAAGAGCGGCAGGTAGAGCACGCCGCCGAACATCGCGAAGCCGACCAGGAAGCCGATCACGGACATGAGGGTGAAGTTGCGGCTGCGGAAGATGTGCAGCGGCATGACGGGCTCGGCGGCCTTGGTCTCGGCGTAGAGGAACGCCGCGATGGACACGATGCCGACGACGATCAGGCCGATGATCTCGCCCGAACCCCAGGCGTACTCGGTGCCGCCCCAAGTGGTGACGAGCACGGTGGAGGTGATCGCGATGGTCAGCAGGGCCGCGCCGAGGTAGTCGATCTTGCCCTGCGCCCTCTTCTTGGGCAGGTGCAGAACGGCCGTCACCATAGCGAGGGCCACGGCCCCGAGCGGGAGGTTGATGTAGAAGGACCAGCGCCAGCCCATGTGGTCGGTGATGGTGCCGCCGACCAGCGGTCCGCCGATCATGGCGAGGGCCATCACGCCGGCCATCATGCCCTGGTACTTGCCGCGCTCACGGGGCGGGATCAGGTCGCCGATGATCGCCATCACGCCGACCATCAGACCGCCGGCGCCGAGGCCCTGGATGGCGCGGAAGCCGATCAGCTGGCCCATGTCCTGGGCCATGCCGCTGAGCGCGGAGCCGATCAGGAAGATGACGATGGAGGTGAGGAAGGAGCCCTTCCGCCCGTACATGTCGCCGATCTTCCCCCAGATGGGGGTCGAGGCCGCGGTGGCCAGCGTGTAGGCGGTGACCACCCATGACAGGTGCTCCAGACCGCCGAGCTCGCCGACGATCGTGGGCATCGCGGTGCCGATGATCATGTTGTCGAGCATGGCCAGCAGCATCGCGATCATGAGGGCCATCAGGACCACTCGTACGCTGCGCGGCTTCACCTCCTCCGAGGTCTCCGCCGCCTTCGTCATCTCGACCATCTTCCGCTCCCCTGCACACACCGCGCCGGGACTTACTTGTCGCCCGGCTAGTTCACTACACTGGGGACGGTAGACCCGTAACTAGCCGGGCGTCAAGTAAGTATTTTTTGGGAGAGCCGATGTCCAGCAACAGTCCGCAGCAGCGCCGTGGCAACACGCGTCAGCGCATCCAGGACGTCGCGCTGGAGCTCTTCGCCGAGCAGGGGTACGAGAAGACGTCGCTGCGCGAGATCGCGGAGCGGTTGGAGGTCACGAAGGCGGCGCTTTACTACCACTTCAAGACCAAGGAAGACATCATCATCAGCATCTTCGACGACGTCACGCGTCCGATCGACGAGCTGATCGAATGGGCGGAACAGCAGCCGCGCACACTGGAGATGAAGCGCGAGGTCCTGCGGCGCTACAGCGAGGCGATGGCGGGCGGCGCGTCCCTGTACCGCTTCATGCAGGAGAACCAGGCGACGATGCGCGAGCTGACCATCGGCGAGACGGTCAAGAAGCGGCTGTTCGCCCTGACGGACCTGCTCCGCACGGATGGCGGGCCACTGGCCGACCAGGTGCGGTGCGTGAGCGCGCTGTTCACGCTGCACGCGGGAATGATGTTCCTCCAGCACGTGGAGGGCGACCCGGAGGAGACCCGGCAGGCGGCCCTGGAGGTCGCCACGGACCTCATCACGCAGGCGCACCAGGAGTCGTAGCGGGGTCCGGGTCCGGGGTCCGGGGTCCGGGTTCACCCGATCCGGGGGTTTGGGACAGGAGCGACTACTCTCCGTAACAATCGCGGCTACTTTTGGTGATGTGCGCTGGTCGGGCAGGCCGCCGGCGCCTGAGCCGAAGGACCAGCCATGTTCCGCTTCGCCCTCGCCACCGCCGCGCTCGTCGCCACCACCGCCATCGCCCCCGCGCCCGCCCGGGCCGCGGCCGCCGATCTCGATTACGTCGCCCTCGGCGACTCCTACAGCGCCGGCTCCTTCGTACGCCCGTGGTCCGAGGACGGGTGCGGCCGCTCCGAGCAGAACTACCCGCGCCAGAGCGCCCGGCGGCTCAAGGTGCGGCTCACCGATGTCACCTGTTCCGCCGCCGAGGTCAGAGCCGGGGTCCTGGCGCCCCAGTCCGAGTTGATGGGGCCGCCTTCCGTACCGCCGCCGGGCGGCTGGTCCCCCAAGCGGGCGCAGGTCGAGTCCCTCTCCACCGGAACGGACCTCGTCACGCTCGGGATCGGCGGCAACTCCGTCGGCTTCGCCGACATCGTCGAGACCTGCGTCCGAAAAGGCCTCGGCGCCTTCGGACTGGGGAGCCCCTGCACCACCCACTACACGCGCGGCGAGGCCGCCTCCCGCCTCGACGCCCGCTTCAGCGCCCTGGAGGCCGACTTCGCGACGGCACTGAAGGACATCCGCTCGCGAGCCCCGCACGCCAAGGTCGCGGTCGTCGGATACCCGGCCCTCGTGGACGACCGCGCCGGCTGCGACTTCGGCGCCTGGCACCAGCTGGGCACGGTCACCAAGGGGGACATGCCGCTGCTCGACAGCCTGGAGCGGCGGGTGAACACCGTCCTGCGCGAGCAGGCGCGGCAGGGCGGCGCGGTGTATGTCGACACGTACACCTCCAGCACCGGGCACGGGGTGTGCGCGCCGGCGGGCCAACGCTGGATGTACGGCATCAAGGACACCCTCACGGGCCCGGGCGGCCAGAGCGATCCGCCCTCCGAGACGTGCCGGTCCATCCCCGCCGGGGGCGAGGCCTGCACCGTCCTGCACCCCAACCTGCGGGGCGCCACCCACCAGGCCGACCTCGTCACCCAGGCCCTGATCGGCATGGGGGCGACCAGGAGATGAACCCGACCGGGCTCCTACGGCGCGGTGGTGCGGCCGGAGTCGTGGATGAAGGCGGTGAGGGTGTCGGCGTAGCGCGCCGGGTGGGCGACGTGGGGGTCGTGGCCGTCGCCCTCCAGGGTGCGGACCCGGGCGCGGTCGAGGGCGGGTGCGAGTTCGGCAATGATCGGGGGGAACCATGACGGGCTGAGGCTGCCCGAGGTCAGTAGGGCGGGGCCGGGGTAGCCGGCGAGGGCGGCGAGGTCGAGGTCGGACCAGTCCGGGTCCGCCAGTTCGTCCGCGAAGGTGGGGGCGTTGGCGACGAACAGCTCCCGCAGGGCCCGCGGCAACTGGGGCCAGACGCCCGGCCCGAGGGCCACTTCCTCCACGAAGCACCGTGCGGCCGCCTCGCTCTCGCCCGCGCGCAGGGCGGCCCGTACGGCGGCGAGGCTGTCCCTGGCGCCCTGCACGTGGAGGTCACGCCCCGGCACGACGCCGACGAGCGGGGGCTCGTGCGCCGCGAGGCTGCGCAGCAGCTCGGGGCGGCGGGCGGCGAGGCCCAGCGCGGTCGCCGCGCCGAAGGAGTTGCCGACGACGTGGGCCGGGGCGAGGTCCAGGGCCTCGATGAGCGCGGCGAGGTCGTCCTCGTCCTGCCTGCGGCTGCCCCGACCCGGCGGGCTCTCGCTGCGGCCGTGGCCCCGCCGGTCGTAGACGAGGACCCGGAACGACCGGGCGAGGTGCGGGACGAGGTCCCGCCAGGTGCGGTGGTCGATCCAGGAACCGTGCACCAGCACCAGGGGCTCGGCGCCGTCACCGCCGTCCTCGCCGTCACCGGGCCCGTGGAGTTCGTAGAAGAGGTCGACGCCGTTCGCTCTGGCCCGTGCCATGCCGAGCCTCCTCACCGGGGCCGGGGTTCGTGGGCCGGCGGAGCCGGGGCCCCGCCGCACCCGGACACATACCGCGAGCCGGGCCGCGCAACCGCCGGCGCCGCAACCTCACACGTCCGGATTACCGGATGCGGCGGTCCTGCTCGGCGATCCGGACGTCGTTGATGCTGGCCTCGCGCCTTCGCATCAGGCCGGCCCCGTCGAACTCCCACTGCTCGTTGCCGTGGCTGCGCCACCACTGGCCGGCGGTGTCGTGCCACTCGTACTCGAAGCGCACGGAGATGCGGTTGCCGGTGTACGCCCACAGTTCCTTGCGCAGCCGGTAGTCGAGCTCGCGCTCCCACTTGTCGGCGAGGAAGGCGCGGATCTCGGCGCGGCCGGTGAGGAAGCGGTCGCGGTTCCGCCAGGCCGAGTCCTCGGTGTAGGCGAGGGAGACCCGCTCGGGGTCCCGGCTGTTCCAGGCGTCCTCGGCGGCCTGGACCTTGGCGCGGGCGCTCTCCTCGGTGAAGGGGGGCAGGGGCGGGCGTACGGCAGTCATGGCGGTCACCTCTCGCGGAACGACGGGGAGAACGTGCGTTCTCAGAGTAGAGAACGCACGTTCTCGTCGCAAGCGGAACTGGACTACGCTGCCCTCATGGACGACGAAGAAGCCCGGACCCGACTGCTGGACGCGGCGGAGGCGCTGTTCTACGCCGAGGGCATCCAGGCCGTCGGCATGGACCGCATCCGCGCGGAGTCGGGCGTGCCGCTCAAGCGGCTCTACCGGATCTTCCCCGCCAAGGAATCCCTGGTCACGGCGTACCTGGATCGTCGCGACCGGCGCTGGACGGCCAGCCTGCGGGACGCGGTGGCCGGGGCCCCCGACCCCGTCGCGGCCGTCTTCGACTGGCTGGCGCGGTGGTTCTCGGAGCCGGACTTCCGGGGCTGCGCGTTCCTGAACGCGTACGGGGAGCTGGGCGCGGGCCCCGCCGGAATCCTGGACGTCGTACGCCGCCACAAGGCGGAGCTGCGCGCCCTGCTGGCCGAACTCGTCGGCCCGGACCGGGAGGGCCTGGCGGACCAGCTGCTGATCCTGGTCGAGGGCGCCACGGCGGTCGCCGCCCTCACCCCCGGCCCGGCCCCGGCCCGGCACGCGGCCGAAGCCGCGGCAGCCCTGGTCCGGGCCCGACCCGGGCCCCGGGACGCCTAGGGAGTGCTCCGGGGGAAGGTGACCTCTACGCGGCGGTTCTTCTTGCGGCCTTCCTCGGTGCCGTTGTCGGCGATCGGGTAGTCCTCGCTGTAGCCGCGCACGTCGAAGACGACACCCGGGTTGGTGACCGTCTTGGCCAGCTCCGCCTGCACGGCATCGGCGCGCTGCTTGGACAGTTCCTTGCCGTGCTCGTAGCTGCCCTGGTCGTCGGTGAACCCGAAGACGCGGACGCGGGTCGCCTTCTGCTGGTTGATCTCGTTGCCGATGGCCTGTATCCGCGCGGCCGCCTGGGCGTTGAAGACGGCGCTGTTCTCGGGGAAGAGCACCTCGGACTGGAGCGCCATCATGACGGTCTGGTTGGTCTCCTGCCGGCGCTGCTCCCCACCGAGGTCCTCGACGACCTCGGCGATGTCGAGCACCTTGACGGGCGCGAGGGTTCCGCCCTGGGGGATCTTCAGCCCCGGAGCGTTGGAGTCGATCGGCACCGGAGCCGAGGCGGAGGGTTCCGTGCCCGGTGGCGTGGACGGCTTCACGCCGTCCGCGTGCGCCGCTGTGGCTCCGATGAAATGGGCGCCGGCCATGACGAGGCCGGCAACGGCTGTCGCGGCTGTGGTGCGGTGGAGTTTTGACATGGGGTCACCCGGAAATCTTGATGGTGGCCGTGGCAAAGGTGGGCAGCGTGAAGTCGACGTCACTCGTAGCTGCCGGAGGGGCCGGGAACTGGGCGAAGAACGGGATGGTCGCACCCGCCTTCACGCGGGACAGGCCCGTGGTGCACAGGCACTGGTTCTCCGTGTCGCGCAGGACGTAGTAGCGCTTCTTTCCCGCCCGGTCCACCAGAGTGGCTCCGGCCACGGACTCGGCATTGGCTGTCAGTTCGGTACCTCCCCAGTTGGCCGTGCCCGTGAAGTCCTTGTCGCCCGAGTTCTTGATCTGCCCGCTGACCGTGACGAAGCCGCTCGCATCGCGGACCGCCGAGTTGATCACCATGACGACACCGCTCTCGCCGTTGACCGTCGCGAGTACCTGAGCGGGCTCGGGTGACTGGCTACCGCTGGGCACGGGCGCAGAAGTGGCGCCGCCCGGCTGGGATGCGGGGGGCTTCTGGGAATCCTGCGGCTTCTTGTCGTCGCCACCGCATCCGGCCAGACCGAGAGCCAAGACCGCCGCAACCGCGACGGCCGCTCCCCCGCGGACCTTCACCCTGTGCCGAACGCTCATCAATTCCGATTCCTTGTCTCTCGTAGCTCTTACTTGACCAGGTTCACGCTGAAGAGCTTCTGCGCCAGCTCCGGCCAGGTCGGGGACTTCGAAGGGTCGAGGTGAATGGGGTCCGCACCGCTGCACTTGAAGTCGACGGGCAGCGGCGTGCCCTCGGCCGGCGGATCTTCGCTCGCGTCGGGCGGCGGGGACAGGGTGCACCGCGGTTTGATCACGGCGGTCGCGGTGGCGATGCCCTGCGTTCCGGCGGCGCCGGGGACGACCGAGTCGGCCATCGCGTGCGCCGTCGTGGCGGTGACGGTGAAGCGCGGGAATTCCGATGCGTCGCAGGCCGCGGTCGACCCGTTGTCGCGTGCGAAGGCCTTCGCCGCGGCGCAGCCCGCCTTGGCGTCGAACAGCTTCCCGTCGAGCAGTCTGCTCCAGTCCTCCCGCTTGAACGCGGCCGGGTTGAAGCCGCCCAGCAGCGTGTTCCTGGCATCTCGCGCCGCCGCCAGCGCCCCGGCGTCAGCGGCCTTCTGGGCGTTGCTGCGGATGACCGAAGCCTGCCCGAACGCGAAATAGGCCAGTGCGGCGAAGAGCAGGCCCACCACCGCCACGATGAAGATGGGGAAGGCCTGCCCTCGGTCGCCGGCGCCTCGCGGGATCACTTGCCCGCGGTGATGGCGGTGATCTGATCCTTGATCTTGGTGGTGATGTCCTTGCCGATACCCGTACCCACGATCGCCCCGATGATCACGACGACCACCAGGATGATTCCGAGGTACTCGAACGCCGTCTGGCCCCGATCCCTCGCGGCCTTGCCGTCGTACCGCTTCCGCATCCTCGCCAGGGTGTTCTGCAACATGGGGGTTCCCTCCCGGGCCGGTGCCGCTGTCGATTTGCGGACGGTACGGCCGGACCGCGGTCGGGACCAAGGGTCCCGGGGCCCAAATACGGACCCACTGCGCATGCCGTCTACCCATGTCCAGCCACCCCCGGACGGGCTGTTCCCAGCCAGCGGGCTATCGCACCGCTGCGGGTCGTGCTCTGGAGCTTGGCGAAGATGCGGTTGATGTGGTTCTTGACCGTCTTCTCGCTGATGAAGCAGGCAGCGGCGATCTGCTGGTTGCTCATCCCGGACGCGATCAGATCCATGATCTCCACCTCCCTCGAACTCAGCCCGAAGACCAGCGAGTTGTGCAGCCGCTCAGAAGACTGTGCCACAGTCCGTTGCGGATGCGAAGAGGTACGGAGCTCTGCGAGCACCGCGCTCGCCGCCGTCGGGCTGAAATGGGCGCGGCCCGCGCAGACGTTCCGTACCGCCTCGGCGAGGTGCTCCGGCGTGAACTCGCCATGCACCAAGTAGCCGCCCGCGCCCAGCAGCAGGGCCTCCCGCACGACCTCCGCCTCCTGGCTGTACGTCAGCATCAGCACCGGGGCCAGCCCGACCAGGTGCGGCAGCGCCGAGATGCCGTCCACGCCGGGCATGCGGACGTCCAGCAGGATCACGTCCGGGGCGTGCAGCCGGGTCAGGCGCAGGGCCTCGCGGCCGTCCGCCGCCTGGGCCACGACTTCGAGGCCGTCGACCGTGGCCAGCAGGGCGGCGAGACCCGCCCGTACGACCGGGTTGTCGTCGGCGATGAGCACGCTGAGCGGCGGCGGCGTCACGGGCTCCCCTCCGGGGTCAGGGCCGCCAGCGGGAGGGCCAGGCGCACCAGGGTGCCCGGGCCGGCCGGGCGGGCGCCGATGTGGAGGCGGGCCCCGATCGCGGCCGCGCGCTCCGCCATGCCGAGCAGCCCGAAGTGGCCCGTACCGTGCAGCGACGTCAGGTCGACCCCGTCGACCCCGTCGACCCCGTCGCCCGCGAGGCCGCAGCCGTCGTCCTCGACCGTCAGGGTCAAGTGCGTGGCCGAGACGGCCGCTTCGATGACGGTCCGCGAGGCTCCCGCGTGCCGCCGGGCGTTCTCCAGCGCCTCCGAGGCCACCGCCAGCAGGTGTCGCGCCACCGTCGCGGGGACCACCGGAAGCACCCCCGCGGTACGCAGCTCCGCGCCCGCCCCGCCCGCCCCGCCCTCCGCGAGCCCGCGGAGTTCGCCCAGCAGCGAGACGCCCGGCGCGTCGATGTCCCGCCGCAGGTCCGTCAGCAGCTCGCGGGACTCCGCCGCCGCGCGGCGGGCCGCCCGGGCCACCGACTCGGCCTGGCGGCGCGCGGCCGCCGGGTCCGTGGTGCGGGCGAGGGCGTCCGCGGCCAGTGCCAGGCCGTGCAGGGTCTTCGACACCGAGTCGTGCATCTCCCGTGCGAGGTGGTCCCGTTCGGCCCGCACCGCCTCGGCCACCGCCAGCCGGGCCCGCGTCTCGGTCAGGGCCTGGCCGGCCGCGCCGAAGCGGAAGAGCAGGTCCCGCAGACATACCCCCGCCGCACCCGCCAGTACGCAGAGGCCGGCCAGTACCGGGCCGCCCGCCACCGCGGCCACGACGACCGCCTGGACGGCCGCGTACACCGCCGAGCCGCGCCAGCCGTAGACCAGCCCGGCCAGCAGCGGAGTGCAGACCGACACGAGCGCGAGCGGCGACGAGGGCGTGGCGGTGACCAGGAGCAGGGCGCTGAAGGCCATGTCCGGTGCCAGCAGCCAGCGGTGGCGCAGCAGCAGCGGCCCGAAGCGCTCCCAGTCGCGGAAGAGCACGTAGGACAGCATGAAGGTGAGCAGGATCGCGCCGCCCACGAGGTACGTCGGCCCCCCGTGCGCCGTGCGTCCCAGTGCCAGCGGCGCCCCCAGGGCGATCATCACCAGCCGGAACGCGAAGACCTGGCGGCACAGCGCCTGGAGCGCGTTCGCCTGAAGGGCAGGGGACGGAGCCGGGGCGGTGGCCGCAGCAGGGGCCGGGCCCACCCACCCGGCCGACGAGAGGTCCATGGAGGTCATGGCTCACCCGCCCCCGAGCATGGCGCCGAAGTCGACGTCCGCGCCGTAGACGAAGCCGCACACCAGCAGGATCAGCGTGCCCGGCAGCATGAACATGGTGACGGCGAAGGTGGCCTTGGGCACGGCCCGGGCGGCGCGCCGCCGGGCGTTCTGGGCGTCCGTACGCCGCATGTCCTCGGCGATGGCGATCAGGGTCTCCACGATCGGGGAGCCCAGTTCCTCGCCCTGCTGGAGGGCGGTCACGAACTGGGCGACCTGCTCGGAGTCGTTGCGCCGCCGCAGCTCGTCGAAGGCCTGGCGGCGGCTGACGCCCATGTCCATCTGCTGGAGGGTGATGCGGATCTCGTCGCACCACGGGCCCTCGTACTTGGCCGCCACGCGGTCCAGCGCCTGCCGGAAGCCGAGGCCGGCGCTGACGACCACGGCCAGTACGTCCAGGAAGTCCGGCAGCGTCCGCTCGATGTGGTCGCGGCGGATCCGGATCGCCGACCACAGGCCGACCTCGATCCAGAACAGCCCGAACGCGACCATCAGCAGGGCCGGGACCAGCTGGCCGTTGAGCAGCATCAGCACGGAGCCGAGGGCGCCGAGGAACCCGTACACCGCGCGGCGCGCCGCGTAGCGGTCGATGGTCAGGCCGGCCGGGTTGCCCGCCATGTCGATCTGGCGGCGCTTGCGGGCCACCTGGTTCGGGCCCATCAGGCGCAGTACCAGCGGTGCGTACCGGATGCCGAGGCGGTCCACGGCCGAGCCGACCGCCGTCGTACGCGTGGCGCCGACCTCCAGCGCCAGTGCCAGGTCGGTCGGCAGCTTGACGTCCGCCCGGAAGAGGCGGACGCCGTGGAAGACGCCGAAGACCGATGCGCCCGCGGCGAGCGCCAGCAGCAGTGGAATCATCCCGCCACCCCTCACACGTCGATCTTGGACAGCCGGCGGATGAGCACGAACCCCAGCGTGAACAGCCCCAGTGAGACGAGCACCGCCGTCTGCCCGAGGAAGGCCCCGGTCATCCGGTCGAGCGCGCCCGGCATCATCGTGTTCACCAGCAGCAGCGATCCGAGCCCGATCGCCGGGACCAGGTACGCCGTCACCATCACCTGCGACAGCTGCGTACGGATCTCCCTGCGGGTCTCCTTGCGCTGCTCCAGGGTCACCGTCAGGTTGCGCAGGCTGCCGACGATCGCGCCGCCCGCCCGGGCCGACAGGACCAGGGTGGAGACCAGGACGACCAGTTCGCGCGAGGGGAGGCGCTGCGTCAGCTCGCCCAGGGACTCCTCGATGGAGTGGCCCACGGCCAGGCGGTCCGCGACCCGGGAGAGCTCCTCGCCCGCCGGGGCCTCCAGCTCCTCGGCCGCTATGGCGATGGCCGTACGCAGGGCCAGGCCCGCCTGGGTGGCGTTGGCCAGGATCCGGGCGAGTTCGGGTAGCTGGTTGATGAACCGCTCCGTGCGGCGCGTGCGCTGCCAGTTGAGGAACGCGTTCGCCGCCCAGAGGCCGATCAGGCCCGCGACCGGGCCGAAGAACGGCGCGAGCAGCGAGGCCGCGATCAGCCAGATGCCCGTCACCGAGCCCAGCATGTAGACGAAGAACTCCCCCGGGGTGAGGTCGAGTCCGGTCGTGGCGAGCTTGAGCTCGATGCGGCGGCCCAGTGTGGTGCGGCGCAGCCGCCGGTCCAGGGCCCGGAAGCGGCGCCCGCGGCCGGTCGGTTCGGTCGGTCCGCTGGCGGAGAGGCGTTCGATGAGGGCGGCGCGCTGGGCCTGGCCCGCGGCGTAGGCGCGCACGCCCAGCACCACGAGTACGCAGGTCAGGAGCGTGGCGCCGAGGGTGAAGAGGATCAGTGGGTTCACAGGACGGTCCGGGTGGGGCGGGGGCTGGTGAGGGGGTCGTGGGCGTCGTAGGAGCTCAGGTGGTCGTCCGGCTGGGCGACCCCGAAGGCCTGCGGGATCGGCTGGCTGTTCATGTACAGCCGCTCCGCGATGCGCCGCGGCAGCGGGTAGTACTGGAAGTAGCCCTGCACACGGGAGTCGGACCCCATGGGCTGGGCCACGAACCGGCAGACCGGGATGATGCGGAAGGGCTCGCGGCCGTGCGAGTCGAGGATGGAGATCTCCGTGATGCGGCGCGAGCCGTCGCCGAAGCGGGTGAGCTGGACGACGACGTTGACGGCGCTGTTGATCTGGTCCTGGAGCGCCTCGAACGGAATCTCCACCTCCGACATGGAGGCGAGCGTCTGGAGGCGCATCAGGGCGTCCTGCGAGCTGTTGGCGTGGACGGTGGCCAGCGAGCCGTCGTGGCCGGTGGACATCGCCTGGAGCATGTCGAGGGTCTCGCCGCCGCGGACCTCGCCGACGATGATGCGGTCGGGGCGCATGCGCAGGGAGTTGCGGACGAGGTCGCGGATGGTGATGCGGCCCTTGCCCTCGACGTTCGCAGGCCGTGATTCGAGGCGGATGACGTGCGCCTGCTGGAGCTGGAGCTCGGCCGAGTCCTCGATGGTGATGATCCGCTCGCCGTCGGGGATCAGGCCGGAGAGGGCGTTGAGCAGGGTGGTCTTGCCGGTTCCGGTGGCCCCCGAGACGATCACGTTCATCTTCGCCTGGACCAGGCCGGACAGCAGGAGCAGCATCTGCTCGTCGAGCGAGCCCAGGCCGATCATCTCGTGCAGGGTGAAGGCGCGCGGGAAGCGGCGGATGGTGAGGGTGGCGCCGGTCAGGGACAGCGGCGGGATGATGACGTTGACGCGCTCGCCGCTGGGCAGCCGCGCGTCGACCATCGGATTCGCCTCGTCCACACGGCGGTTGACGGTGGAGACGATGCGCTCGATGGTCTGCATCAGCTGGTCGTGCGAGGCGAAGCGCAGCGGAAGCTGCTCGACCCGGCCGCCGCGCTCGACGAAGATCTGGTCCGGGCCGTTGACCATGATCTCGGAGATGGACGGGTCTTCGAGGAGCGGTTCGAGCACGCCGAGGCCGAGGGCCTCGTCGACGACGCGGCGGATCAGCTGCGCGCGCTCGGCGGTGGACAGGACGGGTCCCTCGCGGCTGATGATGTGGCCGAGTACGCGCTCCAGGCGCGCCCGGCGCTCGGCCGGCGCGAGCGCGGACATCTCGGCGAGGTCGATCTCCTCCAGCAGCTTGGCGCGGTACGAGGAGACCAGCCGGCCGTCCTCGCGCGGGCCGTGGCGTTCGTCGGGGGTGGTGACGCGGGAGCGCAGGCTCATGGTCAGGGTCCCTTCGGGGGCGCGTCGTTGGGCATGACCGCCGTGGCCGTGGCAGGGTCGATGGAGAGCCCCGGCACGATGGAGTTGACCTTGAGGGTGACGGTGACGCTGACGGCGTCGGCGGTGCTGGTCCAGGCGAAGCCGGCGCCCTCGGCGAGTCCCTCGCTGATCGCGGCCCGTCCCGCCGCCTCCCCGCCCTTGCCGTTACGGGCCTCCACGCGCGCGGCGGTACGGGCCGCGGTGTCCGCCTGCTCGTGGACGTAGGCGACCCATCCCAGCTGGATCCCGCACAGCGCGACGAACAGCATGATCGGCACGAAGCCGATGTACTCGATGGCGACCTGGCCGCGGTCGCGCCCGGAGTGCCGCTTCCCGTCCCGGTCCACGCTCACTCCCTCTCCATCGCCGCGCCGGCCTTGCCGTCGATCGAACCGAAGCCCAGCCCCGGGAGCAGCACGGGGATGTTGAGGGTGACCGTGGCCGTGTAGACGTCGCCGGACTCCGTGCACCGCACCTCGCGGCCCCACGCGGTCGATACGTACTTCCCGGCCGCCGTCACGCACGCCTCGTGGCCCTTCACGGCGCCCGCCCGCGCCGCCTCGTCCGCCGCGTTGCCCGCCAGGGAGAAGGCGTACCCGATCAGCACGCACTCCCACACCGCGGCCACCAGCAGCAGGATCAGCGGCACCGTGCCGACGAACTCCACCGCCACCTGGCCCCGGTCGGAGCGCATGCGTCTGCGCCCCGGCATCCCTCAGCCCTCCCGGCCGCGGCGCGACCAGGCGCCGAGCGGGCCCAGCGTGCCGCGGTCGCCGCCGCGCAGGCGGGCCACCGGGCCGGCAGGGCGGACGGCGAGCGCGGAGCCGCCGCCGGACGGTTCCGGCAGGGCCGCCGCCGGGTCCTGCGGCGCTTCGAGCAGGCCCAGTTCGCCCGCCAGGGCCCACAGGGCCTGCTTCACGGTCGAGCGGTTGTCGAGGTCCTGGACCCGGCCCGCGTCCACGACCGCCTGGAGTTCCTTGAAGGCGGCCGGGACCGGGGTGCGGGTGGCCCGGGTCTTGGTGATCTTCTCGATCAGGGCGGGCTGGATCTCGGTGTGCTTGGTCCAGCGGTTGACGACCACGGAGGTGTCCTCCGCCTTGCGCACCTGGAGCCGCTCCCACATGCGGACCATGCGCTTCGCCGCCCGCACCGCGACCACGTCCGGCGTGGTGACCAGGACCGCCACGTCGGCCATCTCCACGGCGGCGGCGTTCGCGCCGGTCACCTGGGTGCCGCAGTCGATGACGACCAGCTCGTAGCGGCCGCGCAGGGCGCCGAGGATC
This sequence comes from Streptomyces sp. NPDC037242, assembly GCF_055604165.1. NCBI lineage: Bacteria > Bacillati > Actinomycetota > Actinomycetes > Kitasatosporales > Streptomycetaceae > Streptomyces > Streptomyces sp. NPDC037242. Next base: position 73,496 of record NZ_JBVJUY010000002.1, on the reverse strand, counting down.
TGCCGGGTGGCCCGGTCGTCGACCTCCTCGCCCCGTTCGCCGTCCGCCGGGGCCAGCAGCAGCGCCAGGCCCGTGCGGTCGTCGTACACCGCGTCCTGCAGGACGCGCGGGGAGATGTCCTGGATCCCGGCGAGGTCGGCGATGGAGCGCCGGAACTGCACGTCGAGGTACGAGCCCACGTCCCCGGCCTGGAGGTCCATGTCCACGAGCGCGGTACGCCGTCCCGCGGCGGCCGCGGCCAGCGCGAACTGCACCGCGGTGAAGGTGGTGCCGACCCCGCCCTTGGCTCCGGTCACCGTCACCACCCTGCCGCCCGGCCCGGTGTGCGGGTCGGGCCCCCGGCCCAGGTGGCGGCGTACGCCCACGGCCCACTGGGCGGCGGCCTGGACGCGGCTGGCGAGCTCCTCGTAGACGAGGGGGAGGCTGATCAGGCCGCGGGCGCCCGAGTCCATCGCGGCGGAGAAGAGCCCGGGTCCGGCGTCGGAGGAGACCAGGACCACCCCCACCGCGGGGAAGCGCAGGGCGACCTCGCGGATGACCTCCAGCGCGGGGACCGGGCCGATCCGCTCGTGGACCAGGACCACCTCGGGCAGGTCGTCGATGGACTGGGCGGCCAGCCGGGCGAGGGTGTCGAGCAGTGCGGTGGAGTCGGGGACGGGGCCGGCCGGTTCGGCGGCCGGGAGCTGGCCGATGAGGGTCACGATGGCGCGGGCGGCGTCCGGGTCGCCGACCGCGGGGAGGATTCGGGTGGTCATCCGGGCCTCACTTGTCCCCGTCGAGGGTGTACGTGCGGTCGGCCGGGCCGGGCGCGGATTCGGTGCCGGGGGCCACCAGGGCCAGGCGTACGTGCTCCGCGAAGGACTCGGCGTAGGCGACGCGCTGGGTGTCCTTGGTGTTCAGGGCGAAGGTGATCGGGACGGCCTCGGCCGGGCCCTTCTTGTCGCTGTCCTTGTCGAGGGCGGTGAGCTTGCCGACGCCCAGGACCCGGGCGTTGGCGACGATGATCACCGAGCGGGACGGGTCGGTGTCCTTGACGCCCTTGAAGGTGGCGATGATGTTGACCTTCGCGCCGGAGGTGATCTTGCCGGCCACGCCGGTCGCCGCGTCGATCATGATGGCGATCTCCTGCTCCCCGGGCTGGAGCTGCGGCTTGTCGACGAACATGTCCGACTGGAGCAGCGAGCCCTTCTTCAGGGTGGTGAGCGCGATCTTGTCCTTGAGCCCGCCGAGGTCGGTGACGGCGGTGTCGGACAGCCACCGCTTGGGGACCGTGACCTCCTCGAACTGGCCCGCCGTCAGCGGGCTGTACGGCGCTATGTCGCCCTTCACGCGGTAGGCGACGACCTCGACGCCGACCTTGGAGTTGACGTCGCCGATCACCACGAGGACCCCGCCGAACGCCGCGAGGGCGCACAGGACCGACAGGAGCAGCAGGATGACGCCGCGGCGCTGGCGTGAGTTCATCGGACGTACTACCTCGCCGTTCTTCGTTCGTTCGGGCCGGTCAGGATCTGGATCTGGAGTACGGGTCGGCCGCGGCTGCCCCGTGTTGCCCCTGTTGCCCCGGCGGCGGGGCCGTCAGCGGCGCGGCGCAGAAGCCGCAGCGGTCGCCGATGAGCTCGAAGCCGCACCAGCGGCACTCCTCGCGTCGGACCGAGGCGACGAGCTGGTAGAGGAGGGCCGGGTCCGGGATGGCGGCGGCGAACTCGACCAGCTTCGGGGTGGCCCACCAGGCGGGCGAGTCGGCCGGCAGCGGGTTCTCCATCACGCCCTGGACCCGCCAGGCGGGGGCGAGTTCGGCCGCGACCCAGTCGGAGGCGAGCTGGCCGCGGGCGAAGGTGAGGTGGGTGGCGAACTCGGGACCGGGCGGCAGCCCGCCGCCTCCGTGCGCGCCGTGCGCCCCGCGCCCGGAGCCCGAGCCGCCGAGCTTGACCAGGTGCGGTGCCGGGTTGGCCAGTACGGCGAACTGCGCGCTCGGGGCCCAGGACTTGGCGTGCGACTTCAGCCCGACGGGGACCCGGTCGAGCTTGGCCACGGTGCCGAGCAGGGCGCCCGCGTAGATGTAGTGGGAGAGCAGCCGGGCCGCGGAGGCGATCACGCCCGGGCTGAAGTCGAAGACGCTGAGCTGGCGCAGCTGACGCACCAGCAGGGCGGTGCCCAGCGGGGGCAGATCGATGTCGAGGAGCGCGATCCGGTCGCTCTCCAGGATGGCCCGTACGGTGCGCAGCCGGCGGGCGGCGGCGGGCGGCAGCCAGAGCGGTACGACGACGACGAGGTGCCCGTGGCGCTCCAGGAGGCCGGCGGTGTGGGCGAGCGAGCCCTCCAGGTCGACCTGCTCGGGCGGCGGCAGCACCGCGGCCGCCGGCGTGTGCCGGTCCGGGGCCGGCAGCACCAGATCGGCACTGGTGACAGCGATGGCGGTCGGCACGCGAATCCCCCTGTTCACCCCGTACACCGCGGGCGTTCTCCCCCGGCTTCCACCGGGTTTCCCCTGATCCCACGCCCGCACACACGCTGCGCGACCGCAAACGATCAACGCTCTTCCCCCTTGCTCCAGCACCATATCCGCGTCGTCCCTGGCGGGGCAGGGGCTTGGTGATTCCCGTGCCACGAGCACATGTCACAGGTGGCGGGAAACCCGGACAACCAGGATTGGCGGTCCGAACATTTCAAGCCACATTGCAAACACTCTTGACACGGAGATTGGTCTGGACCAACTTGGCTGCGCTGAAACGTTTTTCGGGGCGACCCCACTCGCTCCCCCGTTCGCCCCAGCTCCCCCTCATCCCCTTCCTCCCCCCACCGGAGCCCTCGTGAACCGCATACGCTCCCTCGCCCTGCTGGGCGCCGCCACCCTCACCGCCGGCGGCCTGACCGCCCTCGCCACCGGAACCGCGCAGGCCGCGGACATCAACGTCGCCCGCAACGGAGGGTTCGAGTCCGGTCTCGCCAACTGGTCTTGTACCGGCGGCAGCGGAGCCGTCGTCTCCGCGCCCGTGTACGCCGGAGCCGGCGCCCTCCGGGGCACCCCGGCGGGCCAGGACAATGCGAAGTGCAGTCAGACCGTCACGGTCAAGCCGAACTCGACCTACACCCTGAGCACGCAGGTCCAGGGCAGCTACGTCTACCTCGGCGCTACCGGCACCGGCACCCAGGACGTCTCCACCTGGACCCCGGGCTCGGGCGGCGGCTGGCAGAAGCTGTCCACCACCTTCAGCACCGGCCCGAACACCACCCAGGTGACCGTCTGGACGCACGGCTGGTACGGCCAACCGGCTTATGTGGTCGATGAGTTCAGCGTTTTCGGCCCCGACGGGGGCGGCGGCACCGACCCCGGACCGGCCATCCCCGGCGCCCCGTCCGGCACCGCCGTTTCCGGCCAGAGCGCGAGCGCGCTCACCCTTTCGTGGAACGCCGTCAGCGGGGCCACCGGCTATTACGTGTATCAGGACGGCGTCCGCGTCCAGACCGTGTCCGCCGCCTCCGCACAGGTCACCGGACTCGCCGCCTCGACCTCGTACTCCTTCCAGGTGAGCGCGTACAACGCGGCGGGCGAGGGCCCGAAGTCCGCAGCGGTGACCGGCACCACGACGGGCGGCGGCGGGAACCCCAACCCGTCGGTCCCCAAGCACGCTCTGACGGGCTACTGGCAGAACTTCAACAACGGCGCGACCGTCCAGAAGATCTCCGACGTCTCCGCGCAGTACGACATCATCGCCGTCTCCTTCGCCGACGCCACGACCACGCCCGGCGCCATCGCCTTCAACCTCGACTCGGCGGGACTCGGCGGCTACACGGTCGCGCAGTTCAAGGCGGACATCGCCGCCAAGAAGGCGGCCGGCAAGTCCGTCATCCTGTCGATCGGCGGCGAGAAGGGCACGATCTCGGTCAATGATTCGGCCTCGGCGAACAACCTCGCCAACTCCGCCTACGCGCTGATGCAGGAGTACGGCTTCAGCGGCATCGACATCGACCTGGAGAACGGCCTCAACCCGACGTACATGACGCAGGCCCTGCGCTCACTGTCCTCGAAGGCGGGCTCCTCGCTCGTCATCACGATGGCCCCGCAGACCATCGACATGCAGTCCACGCAGGGCGGCTATTTCAAGACCGCGCTGAACATCAAGGACATCCTGACCGTCGTCAACATGCAGTACTACAACAGCGGCTCCATGAACGGCTGCGACGGCAAGGTCTACTCCCAGGGCTCGGTGGACTTCCTCACCGCGCTCGCCTGCATCCAGCTGGAGGGCGGCCTCGACCCCTCACAGGTGGGCATCGGCGTGCCGGCCTCGCCGAGCGGCGCGGGCAGCGGCTACGTCTCCCCGACGATCGTGAACAACGCGCTGGACTGCCTGGCACGCGGCACGAACTGCGGATCCTTCAAGCCGTCGAAGACCTACCCCTCACTGCGCGGCGCGATGACCTGGTCGACCAACTGGGACGCCAAGGCGGGTAGCGCTTGGTCCAATGCGGTGGGTCCCAAGGTCCACGGCCTGCCGTAGGCGGTACGTGTAGGGGTGGCTGATTCGGGGCCTTGACCGGGACATGCCACAAGAGCACGCTGTGCGCGTCCGCACGGCTACCCCCACACTCCCCACCCAGGAGAACGCATGCGGCTACACAACCGCCGGAGGGCCGCCGTCACGGCGGCCCTGCTGGCGCTCGCGCTCGGCGCACCCGCCTACGGCCTGAGCGCGACGGCAGCGCCACCACCGACACCGTCCACGGCCACCCAGGACGAGGCGATCGTCCAGTACGAGATCCAGGGCCCGTCCACCGCCGCGGAGCGCACCGACCTGCTGCGCACCGGCATCTCCATCGACGAGGTCGACGCCCGCTCCGTCGTCGTCAGCGCAGACGCCATGCAGGCCAAGGCCCTGCGGGGGCTCGGCTACCGCCTGACGGCCCTGCCCGGCCCGCCGCTGCGCACCGAGCCCGGCATCGCGTCCGGCACGATGGACTTCCCGTCGGCGGACGCGAAGTACCACAACTACGCCGAGGCCACCGCCGAGATCGACCAGCGCATCGCGCAGTACCCCTCGATCATGAGCAAGAAGGTGATCGGAAAGTCGTACCAGGGCCGGGACCTCTTCGCGATCAAGATCAGCGACAACGTCGCGAGCGACGAGAACGAGCCCGAGGTCCTCTTCACCGCCCACCAGCACGCCCGCGAGCACCTGACCGTCGAGATGGCGCTCTACCTGCTCAAGGAGTTCGGGTCGAAGTACGGCACCGATTCCCGGGTCACCAACGCGGTCAACGGCCGCGAGATCTGGATCGTGCCCGACCTCAACCCGGACGGCGGCGAGTACGACATCGCGACGGGCTCCTACCGCTCGTGGCGCAAGAACCGCCAGCCGAACTCGGGCTCCTCGTACGTGGGCACCGACGAGAACCGCAACTGGAACTACAAGTGGGGCTGCTGCGGCGGCTCCAGCGGCAGCAAGAGCTCCGAGACCTACCGGGGCCCGGCCGCCGAGTCGGCGCCCGAGGTGAAGGCGGTCTCCGACTTCGTGCGCAGCCGCGTGGTCGGCGGCAAGCAGCAGATCACTGCCGCCATCGACTTCCACACCTACAGCGAGCTGGTGCTGTGGCCGTACGGGTGGACGTACAACGACACCGCGCCGGGCCTGACCGCCGACGACCTGGCGGTGTACAAGACCATCGGCACGAGCATGGCCAACAGCAACGGCTACACGCCGGAGCAGGCGAGCGACCTCTACATCACCGACGGGACGATCGACGACTGGCTGTGGGGCAACCAGAAGATCTTCTCCTACACCTTCGAGATGTACCCGGAGAGCGGTGGCGGCGGCTTCTACCCGCCGGACGAGGTCATCGACCGCGAGACCGCGCGCAACAAGGACGCGGTGCTCCAGCTCCTGGAGAACGCGGACTGCATGTACCGCTCGATCGGCAAGCAGTCGCAGTACTGCCCGTAGCCGCCGAAGCCGGTTGAACGGGGCGCCCCACCGCCAGGGGGGCGCCCCTCCGTCGCGCCTACGTCCCTAGCCGAGGACGGCGAGGGCGTCGATCTCGATGAGCAGCCCGCCGGGCAGGCCGACGTAGACGGTGGTCCGGGCGGCCGGGGCCTGCCGCAGGCCCTGCTCCTCGAAGTACGCGTTGTAGATCTCGTTCATCTCGGCGAAGTGGCCGGTGTCCGTGAGGTACACGCGGATCATCATCACGTCGTCCCAGCCCGCGCCGCCGGCCTCCAGGACGGAGCGGACGTTCTCCAGCGTCTGCAGGGTCTGCTCGCGCAGGCCCGGACCCGCCGGGGTCGGCGGGCGGCCCTCCTCGTGCGGCAGGAAGCCGACCTGGCCGGCGACCTGGAGGATGTTCCCCTTGCGCACGCCGTGCGAGAACTTCGCGGGCGGGGCGGTGTGGGTGTCGGGGGTGATCGCGGTCTTCTCGGTCATGAGGGGTCTTCCTGTACGGAGCCGGAGTACTCCCGGCTGACGGTTTCGGCGGTGTGCAGGACGAGCGGCAGCAGTTCGAGCAGCCCTTCGGCGGTGGCCGCGGCGGTCGGGGCGGAGAGCGACAGCGCCGCGACGACGCGGCCGCCGGGGCCGCGGACGGGCGCGCCGACGCAGTTGATGGCCTCCTCGTGACCGCCGAGGTCGCTGGCCCAGCCCTGTTCGCGTACGAGTTCCAGCTCGCGCAGGAAGGCGGCGGCGTCGGGTGTCGAACGGGCCGTGTACCGCGGGTACTCGACCCGGTCGGCCAGAGCCGCGCGCTCGGCGGGCGGGAGGTCGGCGAGGAGGACCTTAGCGACGGCGGCGACGGTCAGGGGTACGGGCTTGCCGATGCGGGAGTACATCCGCACGGGGTAGCGGCTGTCGACCTTGTCCACGTAGACGACTTCGTCGTCCTGGTGCAGGGCGAGGTGGACGGTGTGGCCGGTGGTCCGGTTCAGCTCGACGAGGTGCGGGTGCGCGATGTCGCGGACGTCGAGGTTCTCGACGGCTTCGGCGGCGAGTGCGAAGAGCTGCGCGCCGAGGCGGTAGCGGCCGTCGGCCTGGCGGTACACATAGCCGTGGCCGTGCAGCGTGCGCAGCAGCCGCAGGGCGGTGCTCTTGTGCACGCCGAGCTCCTCGGCGACCGCCCCGAGCCCGGCCGGCCCTTTGGCGAGCGCGGGCAGGATCCGCAGCGCCCGCTCCACCGACTGGCTCACGCCGTGTCCTCTCGTCGTGTCGTGCTGTGCGGCTCCGATGCCGGGGCGGACGTTGACCCGTCGTCACCCGGGATGTTAGACAGCATGCAGCGACATACGCAACGACCGTTGCAGACAGCGCAACACCCGGGAGGGCACCACATGGCCAGCGACCCCGTCAAGGAACTCGCCGACGAGCCGGTGGACCACCGGTTCAAGGGCCTGCCCCCGGACGCGCACGCCGCCGGCCTCACCGTCGGGCAGCTCGCCGCCGAGCGGCGGGACCTCTACACCGGCGGGTTCACCACCCCGGTCCTGACCCTCGACGCGGACGCGCTGGAGCACAACCTCGCCGCCCTCGGCGAGTACGCGGCCCGCCACGGCCTCGCCTTCGCCCCGCACGGCAAGACCTGCATGGCCCCGCAGCTCTTCCACCGCCAACTCGACCACGGCGCCTGGGGCATCACCGCCGCCGTGCCCCACCAGGCCCGCGTCTACCGCGCCTTCGGCATCCAGCGGATCTTCCTCGCCAACGAGCTCGTCGACCCCGCCGCGCTGCGCTGGGTCGCCGCCGAGCTCGTCGCCGATCCCGACTTCCGCTTCGTCTGCTACGTCGACTCCGTACGCGGCGTACAGCTCATGGACCGCGCCCTGGAAGGCCTCGGCGTCCGCGTCGACGTCGTCATCGAGCTCGGCGCCGGCGAGGGCGCCCGCACCGGCGCCCGCAGCGACGACGACTGCCGCGCCGTGGCCGACGCCGTCGCCCTGGCCTCCACCACGCTGCGCCTCGTCGGCATCGCGGGCTACGAGGCCGAGGTGCCCGGCGCCGACCCGGACAGCGTGCACGCGTACCTGCGCCGCCTCACCGGCCTCGTGGTCGAGTTCGACCGGGCCGGCCGCTTCTCCCCCGCCCTGGAGGAGATCGTCGTCAGCGCCGGCGGGTCGGCCTGGTTCGACGCCGTCGCCGACGTCTTCGCCGAGCTCCCGGAACTGACCCGGCCCGCCCTGCGCCTGCTGCGCTCCGGCGCGTACGTTTCGCACGACCACGGCTGGTACACCCGCCTGACCCCCTTCAACCGCGTCCCCGCGGAGGGCGGCCTGCGCCCCGCCTTCCGCCTCTGGACCCAGGTCGTCTCCCGCCCCTCCCCCACCCAGGCGTTCGTCAACGCCGGCAAGCGCGACATCGCCTACGACCTCGGCCTGCCCGAGGCCGAGCTGGTGCGCGATGCCCTCAGCGGGACCGAGCGCCCCGCCACCGGGATCCGCGTCACCAAGCTCTCCGACCAGCACGCCTGGCTGGAGACCGACTCGGCCGAGGACCTGGACGTCGGCGACTGGGTCGCCCTCGGCATGTCCCACCCCTGCACGATCTTCGAGAAGTGGCCGCTGATCCCGGTCGTGGCGGCCGACGGCACGGTCACCGACTACATCCGCACGTTCTTCTAGCGGTGGACCTGGTCATCCGCGGGGCCCGCGTCGTCGACGGCACGGGCGGGCCCCCGTACCCGGCCGACGTCGCCGTCCACGAGGGCCGCATCGCCGCCATCGGCCGGATCCCGGCCGGCGGGCGGCGGACCCTCGACGCCCACGGCCTCGCCCTCGCCCCGGGCTTCGTCGACATGCACGCCCACAGCGACCTCGCCCTGCTCCGCGACCCGGACCACAGCGCCAAGGCCGCCCAGGGCGTGACCCTGGAGGTCCTCGGCCAGGACGGCATCTCCTACGCCCCCGTCGACGACCGCACCCTCGGCGAGGTGCGGGCCGCCATCGCCGGCTGGAACGGCCCGGGCGACGACGTCGACTTCCACTGGCGCACCGTCGGCGGCTACCTCGACGCCCTGGACCGCGCCCACGGCGGCCGGGGCATCGCCGTCAACGCCGCCTACCTCGTCCCCCAGGGCACGGTCCGCGCGTACGCCCTCGGCTGGGAGGACCGCCCGGCCACCCCCGCCGAGCTGGACCGGATGCGCACGCTCGTCGCCGACGGGCTCGCGCAGGGCGCCGTCGGGATGTCCTCCGGGCTGACCTACACCCCCGGCATGTACGCGTCCGGCGCCGAGCTGACCGAGCTGTGCCGGGTCGTCGCCCGCTACGGCGGCTACTACTGCCCGCACCACCGCTCGTACGGCCGCGGCGCGCTCGCCGCCTACGCCGAGATGGTCGAGCTGACCCGCGGGGCCGGCTGCGCCCTGCACCTCGCGCACGCCACCATGAACTTCGGCGAGAACGCCGGCCGCGCCCCCGAACTGCTGGCCCTGCTCGACGCGGCGCTGGCCGACGGCTGCGACATCACCCTCGACAGCTACCCGTACACCCCCGGCTGCACCACCCTCGTCGCCCTGCTGCCCAGTTGGGCGGGCGAGGGCGGCCCGGAAGCGGTGCTGGCCCGGCTGCGCGACGACGCCGAGGCCGGGCGGATCCGCCGCGCGCTGGAGGTGGAGGGCTCCGACGGCTGCCACGGGGTCCCGGTCGACTGGTCCACGATCGAGATCGCGGGCGTCGGCGACCCCGCGCTCTCGGCGTACGTCGGCACGCGCCTGCCCGGCTGGGAGGCCGCCCGGCGGCTCCTGCTGGAGGACCGGCTGCGCACGGGCATCCTCCAGCACGTCGGGCACGAGGAGAACGTCCGGGCGATCATGCGCCACCCCGTGCACACGGGCGGTTCGGACGGCATCCTGCAGGGCGCGAAGCCGCACCCGAGGACGTACGGCACCTTCCCGCACTACCTCGGCCACTACGTCCGCGAGCTCGGCGTACTGACCCTGGAGGAGTGCGTGGCCCACCTGGCGGGCCGCCCGGCGGCCCGCCTCAGGCTGCCCGACCGGGGGCTGGTCCGCGAGGGATACCGCGCCGACCTGGTGCTCTTCGACCCCGACACGGTCGCGGCCGGGTCGACGTACGAGCGGCCGCGCGCGCTGCCCACCGGCATCCCGTACGTGCTGGTCGACGGCCGCTTCGTGATGCGCGACGGGCGCCGGACGGACGTCCTCGCAGGCCGCACGGTCCGCCGTACTCCCCACCCCTAGAAGTCGCACGGACGTTCACCCTGCCGTTCACCCCGCCCACCTACGATGGCCGACATGCTCGCCTTTGTCCCTGCCGCCCTTCTCTTCGTCCTCCTCTGCGCGAGCGTGCGGGAGGACCGCCGGCGCTTTCGCAACGCGGTCCTCCTCGGCCTCACCTTCGTCGCCCTGTCGATAGCCCTGCTCTACCAGGTCAGGCACCTGCCGGGCGCCCTGGGCGGGATCATCGCCCTCGCCGTGTTCCTGGTCCCGTCCGTCGGCGTCGTCGCCCTGGCCTGCTTCCTCGTCGCCAACGGCGTGACGATGGCCCGCAAGGAGGGCCGCAGCCTCGGCAACCTGCTGTCCCTGCTGGCCGGGCTGGCGATCTTCGCGCTGCTCGCCCTGACGATCACCGCGATGGACACCCGCTCGACCGAGATCGCCGGGGTGACCTTGATGCTGATCATGATCGCGGTCTACGTCTCCTTCCTCTTCCTGTGCTTCCTCGCGTACGCCTTCCTCTACGGCCGGATCAAGGTGCGCGGCGACGTCGACTACGTGGTGATGCTCGGCTCCGGCCTGATCGGCGGGGACCGGGTGCCTCCCCTGCTGGCCTCCCGGCTGCGCAAGGGCATGGAGATCTACGAGGCCCAGGTCGCCCGCGGCCGCAAGGTCCCCCTGCTGCTGGCCTCGGGCGGCAAGGGCTCGGACGAGAAGGTCGCCGAGGCCCGGGCGATGGCCGACTGGCTGATCGCGCAGGGCGTCCCCGCGGAGCACGTCCGGCTGGAGGACCAGTCGCGTACGACGGCGGAGAACCTGGTCCTCAGCCGGAAGATCATGGCCGGGGGCAGCCCGGACTACCGGTGCGTGGTCGTCACCAACAACTTCCACGCCTTCCGCGCGGCGATGATGGCCCGCAAGGCGGGCGTGAACGGCCAGGTGCTGGGCTCGCCGACCGCGGCGTACTTCTGGCCGAGCGCCACGATCCGCGAGTTCGTCGCCGTGTTCGTGGAGCACAGGGTGGTCAATTTCGCGATCTGCGGATCGCTGTTCGCGCTCGGGGTACTGGTCACGGTCCTCGCCTCGTGAGTGCTCGGCGCGCCCGAGGTGCGTTCATGGGGCCGCGGTCGGAGGATGGGGCCAGGACCCACAGGAGGAGGTATCCGATGGACAGTGAATCGGACCAGCAGCCCACGCGGTCGGACCGGCTCCACACCGGCGGGGAACGGCCGTACGACCCCGAAGACCTGGTGATGGCCACCGGCCGCGACGTGACTCCGGAGCGCGTCGAGGCGGCACGCAAGCTGATCGAGGAGAAGGGCCCGCAGGTCATCGAGCGCTACCTCCCGTAGCGGCGACCCCCGCCCCCGGTGCCCGGCCCCGGGGGCTCTCGCCGTGCGGCCCGCCGGTCGGCCGGCGGGCCGCATCCAGAGCCGGTGGCCGCTCGTTAGCCGCCCGGGGGCCCGATCCGGAGGACAGCAGGATGCAGACCGCCACCATCGACTGGGACCACCCGGCCGACCCCCCGCCCGGCCGCCGTCTCGACCACGTGCGCGCGTACGTCGACTCCGCGGGTGCCGACGGCCACCTGTGGCACGGGGTCCCGACCCTGCTGCTCACCACCTTCGACCGCGTCGCGGGGCGTACGGTGCGCAGCCCGCTGATCTACGTGCGGGACGAGGACCGCTACATCGTCCTCGCGGCCGCCGACGGCGCGGCGCACCACCCCGCCTGGTACCGGAACCTGTCCGCCCACCCCGAGGTGCGCCTCCAGGTCGGCGCCCTGACCGCCCGGGCCCGCGCCCGCACGGCGGACCCGGCGGAGCGCGAGACGTACTGGGCGGCCATGACGGCCCTGTGGCCCGCCTACGACGACTACCAGGCGGCGGCCTGGCCGCGGGAGATCCCGCTGGTGATCATCGAGTGCTGACCACGCGTCCTACTGGACGTCGAACCGCACGGAGCGCACGTACAGGTCGTCCCGCGCGGGCTTGCCGTACGCCTTAAGCCGCCACTCACTGCCCGTGCAGCCGGGGCCGGCGTAGACGGTCACCGCCCGGTCGGTCGCGTTGTGCGGACCGTAGCCGGGCGTGTTGTCGTCGTCACCGACGACGTACAGATTGACGCACTGGCCGCTGTGGGGGTCGTGCAGGGCGACCTTGTGCTCCTGGGCGAAGCCGTCGACGTACTTGTACGTGAAGTTGCCCTGGGCGGCCAGGGCGGAGCCGGGAAGCGACAGGACCAGCGCGAGGCCAGCGACCGCCGCGGCGGCGGTGTTGCGAAGCTTCATGGGTGCGGAGCCCTTCGATAGGGATCTGGGACACAGACCCTAAGAAGCCCCCGCGGGAGGAATCGATCCTGCACGATCACTCGGCGTGTCGAGGGTCAGGCGGCGGAGCCCTCGATGAACGCCACCAAGGCATCCGCCCGGCCGGACGCCTCCGCCACGGCCATGCGGCGAAGAGGGCCGCCTTGGCGGGCGCGTCGGCCTAAGTTGCGTAGCGGTAGTCCAGGCGGCTGATGCTCCCAGGCGCCTGGAGATCGCGAGCCCCCGCACCGTAGACCGGGCCACTGACAACGCCGGAAGGCATGGGTGCGGAGGGCCTGGGACCCCTTCTTCCGGGCCTTAGGTCCGCATTATTTCGCTCGCCTCGTTTATGCCGTTTTAACCGTGTTACAACTGGACTACACCACGCCAAATGGCGTGTACCGCATCGCTGTTGCCCAGCCCACACAAGCGCTACCTGCCCTGGCAACGCACCCGTTCCCATGGAGGAAGCCACGTGAGTACGGCCGCGCAGACCGCGCCGACCGCCAAGAAGAACTCCGCCGCCATGGCGGTCATGCAGCGCCTCGGCCGCAGCCTCATGCTGCCGATCGCCGTGCTGCCCGCCGCCGCGCTGCTGCTGCGCTTCGGCAACGCCGACATGCTCGGCAGCGAGTCCCTGCCGGGCTGGGTCAACCAGATCGCCAAGTACATGGCGGCCGGCGGCGGCACAGTCTTCGACAACCTCGCGCTGCTCTTCGCCGTCGGCATCGCGGTCGGCTTCGCCAAGAAGTCCGACGGCTCCACCGGCCTCGCGGCCGTGACCGGCTACCTCGTCTTCGCGAAGGTGCTCGCCACCTTCACCGACGGCAGCCTGCCGAAGATCGACGCGATCGTGGACGGGCAGGTCGTCCAGGTCGGCGCCCCGGTCAACGCCGGTGTGCTCGGCGGTGTCGTGATGGGCATCATCACCGCCCTGCTGTACCAGAAGTTCTACCGGACCAAGCTGCCGGACTGGGCGGGCTTCTTCGGTGGCCGCCGCCTCGTCCCGATCCTCTCCTCCTTCGCGGGCCTGGTCACCGGCATCGTCTTCGGCCTCATCTGGCCGGTCCTCGGCAAGGGCATCCACGGCTTCGGCGAGTGGCTGGTCGGCTCCGGAGCCGTGGGCGCGGGCATCTTCGGTGTCGCCAACCGCGCGCTGATCCCCGTCGGCATGCACCACCTGCTCAACTCCTTCCCCTGGTACCAGGCGGGCGAGTTCGACGGCAAGCACGGCGACATCGCCCGCTTCCTGGCCGGTGACCCGAGCGCCGGACAGTTCATGACCGGCTTCTTCCCGATCATGATGTTCGCCCTCCCGGCCGCCTGCCTCGCGATCGTCCACTGCGCCCGCCCCGAGCGCCGCAAGGTCGTCGGCGGCATGATGTTCTCCCTCGCGCTCACCGCCTTCGTCACGGGCATCACCGAGCCGATCGAGTTCACCTTCATGTTCATCGCCCCGGTGCTGTACGCGATCCACGCGGTCCTGACCGGTGTGTCCATGGCGCTGACGTGGGCGCTCGGCATGAAGGACGGGTTCGGCTTCTCGGCCGGCGCGATCGACTTCTTCCTCAACCTCGGCATCGCGTCCAACCCGTGGGGCCTGGCCGGCATCGGCCTGTGCTTCGCGGTCGTCTACTACTTCGTCTTCCGCTTCGCGATCACCAAGTGGAACCTCCCCACCCCGGGCCGCGAGTCCGACGAGGAGCTCGCCGAGCTGCTCAAGGCCGAGGCCAAGTAGCCGTGCCCGGTCAGCGGACCCCCGGCCGGCGGACGCCCGGCCAGGGTTTGCCCTGCGGGGCGCGGCGGGAGCTCATCGCCGCCGCGGCCGAGGCCAAGGGCTGCGTCTGGGTCGCGGACCTCGTGCGCGATCTGGGCGTCAGCCGGATGACCATCCACCGGGACCTCTCGCAACTGGCCGCCGAGGGCCGCGTGACCCGGGTGCGCTGCGGCGCGACCTCCCGCTCCGCCTCGGCGGCCTGATACCGGCCCCACCCCCGACCCCCACCCGCCCGCGGCGGGCGGCCCCTCACCGGGCCCGCCCGCCGCGGGTTTTCGTATGTCCGGCAAATGCGATACTCCCTTCCTTCGACTAGTGCCGCGTACTACGGCGGCGCCCGGTGCCCCCTCTTCCCGCAGATCGGATGTACCCGTGTCCCCCGACGCCTGGAAGGCCGCCGGACTCTTCGCGCTCATTGCGGCCACCCTCGTCACCGCCGCCTTCGTGGTGGCGTCCGCCCTCGCGGAGCGCAAGGGCGCCCCGCGGGGTCGCGAGCCCCGCCTGGCCCCGTCGGCGCCGGTCGCCGTGGCGGCCGTCCTCGGCACGGCCCTCGGCGCGCTGGCCACCGACCGCACGCTCCACCTCGGCATGGACGAGCTGAAGACGCTGATGGTCCCCCTGACCACCGGCCACGCGACGGACGCCCTGCTGCGCACGCGCGCGCCCCGCAAGGCCTTCCGCCCGTGGGTCGACGGCAAGGCCTCCGCGGTGCTCGCCCTCCTCGTCGGCACGCTCACCTCCGGCGCCACGACCTACTTCTAGTGCCCCCGGCCCGACGGCTCAGTGACGAGCGCAACACCGGGCCGGCGGCCGGCTGCGGGTGGCAATCGTTCCGCAGGCCGCAGCGCCACGGAGGCACCGTTTCCAAGGGTGCGCGCCACCCGTACCCACTCTTCGCGCGAACCGGGACATATCACACCCCGCGCCAAGGGCCGAAATAGCGCGGCACGCCCGCACGGGGCCCCGTAAGCTCCCGTCATGCAGGTGATCCAGTCAACGAAACTCGCCAATGTCTGCTACGAGATCCGCGGCCCCGTGCTCGAAGAGGCCATGCGACTCGAAGCAGCAGGTCATCGCATCCTCAAGCTCAACACCGGCAACCCCGCGGCCTTCGGCTTCGAGTGCCCGCCGGAGATCCTTGAGGACATGCTCCGCAACCTGGGCAACGCCCACGGCTACGGGGACGCGAAGGGGCTGCTCTCCGCGCGCCGCGCGGTCATGCAGCACTACCAGACCAAGGGCATCGACCTGGACGTCGAGGACATCTACCTCGGCAACGGCGTCTCCGAGCTGATCCAGATGTCGATGCAGGCGCTGCTCGACGACGGCGACGAGGTGCTCGTCCCGGCGCCGGACTACCCGCTGTGGACGGCGTCCGTGAGCCTCGCGGGCGGCACGGCCGTGCACTACCGCTGCGACGAGCAGTCCGACTGGATGCCGGACCTCGCCGACATCGAGCGCAAGATCACCGACCGCACCCGCGCGCTCGTGATCATCAACCCGAACAACCCGACCGGCGCCGTCTACGACGACGAGATGCTGCGCGGGCTCACCGACATCGCCCGCCGCCACAACCTGGTGGTCTGTTCGGACGAGATCTACGACCGGATCCTCTACGACGGCGCCACGCACACCAACACCGCCGCCATCGCCCCGGACCTGCTCTGCCTGACCTTCAACGGACTGTCCAAGAACTACCGCGTCGCGGGCTACCGGGCCGGCTGGATGGCCGTCTGCGGCCCGAAGAAGAACGCCTCGTCGTACATCGAGGGCCTGATGATCCTGGCGAACATGCGGCTCTGCGCCAACATGCCCTCCCAGCACGCCATCGCCACGGCCCTCGGCGGCCGGCAGTCCATCGAGGACCTGGTCCTGCCCGGCGGGCGCCTGGTGGAGCAGCGCGACACGGCGTACGACCTGCTCACGCAGATCCCCGGCATCACCTGCGTCAAGCCCAAGGGTGCGCTGTACCTCTTCCCGAAGCTCGACCCCTCGGTCTACAAGATCAAGGACGACCGCCAGATGGTCCTCGACCTGCTGCGGGCCGAGAAGATCATGGTCGTGCACGGTACGGGCTTCAACTGGACCGAGCCCGACCACTTCCGGATCGTCACGCTGCCCACCGCGAAGGACCTGGCGGACGCGGTGACACGGATCGGGAACTTCCTGGACGGCTACAGCCAGCCGTAGGCGCGGGCTCCAGAGCCGTAGGCTCCGGCGGGACTCCATCAGGATTCAACTCAATTTTAGAACCAATCCAATGTAGGATGGTCTCCTGACCACGCAGGAGGCCTCCTCATGTACGAGCCGATCCGCACCAAGCCGGTCGTCCACCACGGGGGCGGCCACCACAGCGACGACTACCCGCGCAGCAGCCGCGGCGAGGCCCTGGACATCCAGCTCGCCGGGCACCTCGCCGCGCTGCTCGCGCTGACCGACGAGCTCGGGCTCCAGGACGCCGCCGACGGGATCGCCGCCCAGGTCGCGCGCCTGCGCGGGGCCCAGCCGACCCGCGCCGACCACGGGGCCGCCGGGTCTTCCGACTCCGCCGGGGGCACCGCCGCGCTGCACCAGCGTGCGCACGACCTCGCCGCCCGCGCCCTCCTCGTCGCCGCGTCCCGCGCCGACACCACCGTCGCGATCCTCGCCGCCGAGCGCATGGACGCGCACGCCGCCGCCCTGTCCTCCCTGGACCTGGCCGGCGCCCACTGACGGCCCCGGTCCGGGGCCGCGGAGGCTCCGGACCGGGCGCCATGCCCCTGCGGGGTTGCTCGCGGGGGTACTACGGCCCGCCCGGGCTGATACCGCCTTTTGGCCGGCTTCAGCCGGGAGTCACCCGGAACTCCGCGGCGGCCACTCCGCACCACGGGGTGGTGTTCGGGGGCCAGACCGGGCCCACCGCTTCCGCGTGTTCCGACGCGTCCGGGGCCACGCCCGGGATCTTGACCAGGGCCTGGGCCGTGCGGCCGCCCGGGGCCGGGTCCGCCTCCTCGCGGAACTCCACGGTGACGACGTACGCCCCGAGCCCCTCCGGCCGGCCCGTCGCCTCGACGGCCGCCACCACGCGCCGGCTCGCCGGATCGATTCGGCACCCGGTGACCCGTACGTCCTCCACGGCCGCCCGCGGCGGCTCCGCGCCACCCGGCTCGCCACTGGCCCAGACGTACAGCCCCAACGGGGCGAACACCAGCAGTCCCGCCAGAACCATCAGCCCGACGAGCCAGCCCTGCCACTTCAACGCGCTCACGCCCATGGCACGATCCTCCTCGGCACCCGCCCCGCCCACCAGCACCCACAGGCCCACACAGCATTTCGAAGTGGGACCGCCTGGTCACCTGACGTTCATTCAACACATCGCGGAATGTGGGTTTCCGCGAGCACGCTGCACCCGTGAGACGCATATTGGGAATCGCCCTGGCGGTCCTCCTGATCGGCGGCGTCGCAGCCGTCATCGCCATCGGGGGGAACAAGCAGGAAGGCACGGCAACGAAGACCGTGCGAGGCGTCATCGGATCCGAGAAGTCCGAATTCTTCCGTGACCGGGACGTCGTCAAGGCCCTTGCCGACAAGGGCTACACCGTGAAGACGGAGACATCCGGCTCCTGGGCGATGGACCAACTCGCCCTCAAGGAGTTCGACTTCGCCTTCCCCAGCAGCAGTGAACCCGCCAAGGAGATCGAGGCGGCGGCCGGATTGAAGGGCGCCCAGAACACCAAGCCCTTCTTCTCCCCCCTCGTCGTCATCGCCCGCTCCAACGCGGCCAAGGTCCTCTCCGACCACAACCTGGTGAAGATGACCGGCAAGAGCTCCGGCACGCTCCTCCTCGGCCCCTACCTCAAGGCCGCCGACGAGGGCCGCACCTGGCAGGCCCTGCAAGGCGGCAGCTCCGCCTACCCCGAACTGATCGGCAAGGTGTTCATCAAGACCACCGACCCGGCCACCTCCAACTCCGGCGCGCTCTTCCTCGCCGCGACCTCCAACGTCGCCAACAACCTCAGCGTCGTCGAGGACGATCCCGGCATCGAGCGCACCGCGCCCCTGATGCGCAAGCTGATCTCCGTGCAGGGCTCCCTGGAGCAGAGCACCGACGATCCCTTCCGGTCCTTCATCAGCGGCAGCGGCGAACCGCTCATCCTGGCCTACGAGTCCCAGGTGGCGGCCATGCTCCAGCAGAAGCAGGGAGCGGGGACCGCCGACAACATGGTGGTGCTCTACCCGGACACCACCGTCAACTCCCCGCACACCTTCGTGCCGATCAGCGACAACGCCAGGGAGCTCGGAACCCTGCTCGCCACCGACCCCAGACTGCGCGAACTGGCCGTCCGCCACGGCTTCCGCCCGCAGGAGGGCCTGGCCGAGTTCACGGCCGCGACCGCCCCGCACGCCGCGTACCTCAACCCCGGTCTGACCGGCATCCGCCAGGTCGGAGCACCCACCGTCAAGATCCTGATGGCGCTCGCCGCGCGCGCCAAGGGCTAGGGGACACCACAGATGACACTGACACCGCCCGAGGACGGTCCGCTCGTCCTCACCGCTCCCGAGCCCGTCGCCCCCGTCAAGCGGGAGCAGGCCTCCGGCCTCGTACCGCTCCAGGACGGGGTGCACGAGGAGATGGCACGCCGGGCCGGGGAGTACGTCGGCTCGCTCGCCGGGATCGACAGCCGCTCCCCCGAGTTCGCCACCCGTATCGGCGAGATCGCCGCACTCGGCACGGCCGACATCCGCAGCTCCGCCCAGCAGTCCAACCGGATGCTGGAGCGCGCCGTACGCTCCCTCGGCGCGGACGGCGGCGGCGACGCCCAGGCCCGCGTCGCCGGATCACTCGTCGAACTGCGGCGCACGGTCGAGGACCTCGACCCGCGCGACACGCCCGCCAAGGGCGCCCGCAAGCTCCTCACGAAGCTGCCCGGGGGCAACAGGTTCCGCGACCACGTGGCCAAGTACGCCTCCTCGCAAGCCACCCTCGACAAGATCGTCGGCGCGCTGCGCAGCGGTCAGGACGAGCTGCGCCGCGACAACGCCGCCCTGCACACCGAGCGGGCGCGCCTGTGGGAGACCATGGGCAAGCTCCAGGAGTACGCGGTCCTCACCGAAGCCCTCGACGCGGCCGTGGAGCAGCGCATCGCCGAGACCGGGCACTCGGACCCGCAGCGGGCCGACGCCATGCGGGCCGACGTGCTCTTCCCCGTCCGGCAGAAGCACCAGGACCTGCTGACCCAGCTGGCCGTCTGCGCGCAGGGCTACCTGGCGATGGACGTCGTGCGGCGCAACAACGACGAGCTGATCAAGGGCGTCGACCGGGCCGCCACCACCACCGTCTCCGCGCTGCGGATCGCCGTGATGCTGGCCTCCGCGCTCGACAGCCAGCGCAAGGTGGTCGAGCAGGTCAACGCCCTGAAGGGCACCACCGAGGACCTGATCCGGGGCAATGCGCAGATGCTGTCCACGCAGAGCGGCGAGATCCAGCGGATCGCCGCGGATCCGGCCGTGGGCGCGGAGACCCTGCGGGCGGCGTTCGCGCAGATCTACCAGACGCTGGACGCGATCGACACCTTCAAGGTGCAGGCCACCGAGAACATGGCGGCCACCGTGGAGTCCCTGACCGGTGAACTCCAGAGCGCCTCGGCGTACCTCGCGCGGACGCGGACCGCCGGTGCGCTTGAGGGCGGTGCCCGGTGAAGGGGACCGCGGGCTCCGCCCGGACCCGCACCTCAAGCGCCGGCGGCGCTGATTTCGGCGCCGCACGGCTGCGAGGCGCGAAGCGAGCCACCGGTGCGTTGCTGCTCGCCGCGTGCGTGCTCGCCGCCAGCGGGTGCACCTCCTCCGACAAGCCCGACAAGCCCGACGATCCGAAGCAGAGCGCGTACAAGGAGGGCACGCTGCGGGTGCTGGCCTCCAGCGAACTCGCCGACATGCAGCCGGTGCTGGACCAGGCCAGGAAGGCCACCGGGGTCAGCGTGAAGCTCACCTCGTCCGGCACCCTCGACGCCGTCGAGCAGATCGCCTCGGGCCAGGCCGACGGCCAGTACGACGCGATCTGGCTCTCCTCCAACGACTACCTGCGGCTGCGCCCGGAGGCCGCCGGGAAGCTCTCCAGCGAGTCCCCTGTGATGTCCTCGCCCGTCGCGCTCGGGGTGAAGCCGCAGGCGCTGGCGCGGCTCGGGTGGAAGCCCGAGGAGGTCACCTGGTCGGCGGTCCACGAGGCCGTCGCCGCCGGGAAGCTCAGCTACGGCATGACCGATCCGGTGCGCTCCAACTCCGGTTTCTCCGCGCTGGTATCGGTGGCCTCGGGCCTGTCCGGCGCGCAGGCCGCGCTGACCGACGCGGACGTGAAGGGCGCACAGCCGCGGCTGAAGCAGTTCTTCACGGGGCAGAAGCTGACCTCCGGCTCCTCGGGCTGGCTGGCGTCGGCGTACGCGAAGCGCGGGGACGTGGACGCGCTCGTGAACTACGAGTCCGTACTGCTGTCCATGAACCGGGACTCCAAGACGGACCTGACGGTCATCCGGCCGCTCGACGGCGTGGTCACCGCCCACTACCCGCTGACGCTGCTGACCTCGGCCCCGGCCGGGGCCCGCGAGTCGGGCCGGGCGCTGACCGACTACCTGCGCGGCGCCGAGGCCCAGAAGGCGATCACCGAGCGGACCTTCCGCCGGCCGGTGGCCCCCGGGGTCGCCCCGGCGGCCGGACTGAACGCCGACAAGCGGCGCGAGCTGCCCTTCCCGGGCACCCTCTCGGTCGCGGACGGGCTGCTGGCCAGCTACGAGAACGAGCTGCGCCGGCCCTCGCGCACCGTGTACGTCCTGGACACCTCGGGCTCGATGTCCGAGCAGGACCGGATCGGGCGGCTGAAGTCGGCGCTCACCGAGCTGACGGGGACGGACGGTTCGGGGACCGGGCGGCGTTTTCGCGACCGCGAGGAGGTGACGCTGCTCCCCTTCGGCGGCAAGGTGAAGAAGGTGCTGACGCACGTCGTCGAGCCGGGGAACCCCGGGCCCGCCCTGGACGCGATCCGCGGGGACGTGAAGTCGCTGTCGCCGGAGGGGGGTACGGCGGTCTACAGCAGCCTGGAGGCGGCCTACCAGCACCTGGGCAAGGGCGGCGGGGACGCGTTCACCTCGATCGTGCTGATGACGGACGGCCAGAACACCGAGGGCGTCGGGGCCAAGCACTTCGACTCCTTCTACGCCGGCCTGCCCGAGGACCAGAAGCGCACGCCGGTCTTCGCGGTGCTCTTCGGGGACTCGGACCGCAAGGAGCTCACGCACATCACCGAACTGACCGGCGGGCGGCTCTTCGACGCGACCGGCGGTGACGACCGCTCCCTGAACGGGGCCTTCGAGGAGATCCGTGGCTACCAGTAGGCACAGCAGGGCCGGTGCGGGCGCCCGGGTTCTCGGCTACCTGGAGTCGAAGAAGAACCTGGCCGGCTGCGTGTGCGGCGTGGCCGGCCTGGGCCTGACCGTCACAGGGGTGGCGGGCACGTACTGGCCGGCGGTGGTCGCGGGACTGTACGGCGCGGGCGCGTTGATCGCCCCGCCGGAGCGGGTCCCGCCGCCACCCCCGGAGCAGGGGCGGCAACTGGACGCGATCCGCGGGCAGTTCGAGCGGCTTCGGGAGTACGTTGCCGAGGTGGACCTGCCCGCGGCCGCCGCGGGCCCGCTCACCGCGCTGCTGGAGCTGTACGGGGCGCTGCTGGAGCCGGGGTGGGTGGCCGACGCGCTGGCCACCGACCCGGAGGCGGTGCACGCGCTGTCGCGGGCCATCGCGCAGGACGTACCGGAGTGCGTGCACACGTACGACCGGACCCGCTGGTGGACGCGGTTCACGCCGGGCGGCGAGTCGCCGGAGCGGCACCTGGAGCGGCAGCTGTCGGTGCTGCACGAGGAGGCGGAACGCATGACGGCGGACCTCCGCGATGCGGAGGCCCGCCGTCAGCAGACGCACACGACCTATTTGGAAGGTCGTGGGGAATCCGGTCGGGGACTCCCGCGTCTAACGGCCGGGGACTAGTCGGCCGTGGCTTGGGTGGCCGGGGGTCAGCCCAGGCGCTCGACGAGCGCGTGGTACTGGTCCCACAGCTCCTTGGGGGTGTGGTCGCCGTAGGTGTTCAGGTGCCCGGGGACCAGTGCGGCCTCCTCGCGCCAGACCTCCTTGTCGACCGTGAGGAGGAGGTCGAGGTCCTCGGCCGGGATGTCCAGGCCGTCGGTGTCGAGGGAGGCCACGGTCGGCAGGACGCCGATGGGGGTCTCGACGCCCTCGGCCGTGCCTTCCAGGCGCTCGACGATCCACTTCAGGACGCGGCTGTTCTCGCCGAAGCCGGGCCACACGAACTTGCCCGCGTCGTTCTTGCGGAACCAGTTCACGTAGTAGATCTTCGGGAGCTTGGACTGGTCCTTGTCGGCCGCGACCTTGACCCAGTGGGCCATGTAGTCGCCCATGTTGTAGCCGCAGAACGGCAGCATGGCGAAGGGGTCGCGGCGCAGCTCGCCGACCTTGCCCTCGGCGGCGGCGGTCTTCTCGGAGGCGATGTTCGAGCCGATGAAGACGCCGTGGTTCCAGTCGAAGGACTCGGTGACCAGCGGCACGGCGGAGGCGCGGCGGCCGCCGAAGAGGATCGCGGAGATCGGGACGCCCTTGGGGTCCTCCCACTCGGGGGCGATCGTCGGGCACTGGGAGGCCGGGACGGCGAAGCGGGCGTTGGGGTGGGCCGCCGGGGTCTCGGACTCCGGGGTCCAGGCGTTGCCCTTCCAGTCGATGAGGTGCGCGGGCGCCTCTTCGGTCATGCCCTCCCACCAGACGTCGGAGCCGTCCGGGGTGAGCGCGACGTTGGTGAAGACGGTGTTGGCGTACATCGTCTTCATGGCGTTGGCGTTGGTGTGCTCGCCGGTGCCGGGGGCGACGCCGAAGAAGCCGGCCTCGGGGTTGATCGCGTACAGGCGGCCGTCCTCGCCGAAGCGCATCCAGGCGATGTCGTCGCCGATGGTCTCGACCGTCCAGCCGGGGATCGTGGGCTCCAGCATGGCGAGGTTGGTCTTGCCGCAGGCCGACGGGAACGCGGCGGCAATGTACTTGGGGGCCTCGGACTCGCCCTGCGGCGGGGTGAGCTTGAGGATCAGCATGTGCTCGGCGAGCCAGCCCTCGTCGCGGGCCATGACGGACGCGATGCGCAGGGCGTAGCACTTCTTGCCGAGCAGGGCGTTGCCGCCGTAGCCCGAGCCGTAGGACCAGATCTCGCGGGTCTCCGGGAAGTGCGAGATGTACTTGGTCGTGTTGCAGGGCCACGGCACGTCGGCCTGGCCCTCGGCGAGCGGAGCGCCGAGGGTGTGGACGGCCTTGACGAAGAATCCGTCGGTGCCGAGCTCGTCGAGGACGGGCTTGCCCATGCGGGTCATGGTGCGCATGGCGACGGCGACGTAGGCGGAGTCGGTGATCTCGACGCCGATGGCGGAGAGCTCCGAGCCCAGGGGGCCCATGCAGAACGGGACGACGTACATCGTCCGGCCCTTCATGGAGCCGCGGAAGATGCCCTTCTCACCGGAGAAGAGGTCCTTCATCTCCGCCGGGGCCTTCCAGTGGTTGGTCGGGCCCGCGTCCTCTTCCTTCTCGGAGCAGATGAAGGTCCGGTCCTCGACGCGCGCGACGTCGGACGGGTCGGAGGCGGCGTAGTACGAGTTCGGGCGCTTGGTCTCGTCGAGCTTCTTGAACGTGCCCTTGGCGACGAGCTCCTCGCAGAGGGCCTCGTACTCGGCCTCGGAGCCGTCGCACCAGACGATCCGGTCGGGCTCGGTGATCGCTGCGATCTCCTCGACCCAGGAGATGAGCCCTGCGTGCTCGGTGGGACGAGTCGTACCGGAAGTGGGAGCCGCGTTGTCGCGCGCCACGATTGCTCCTTGTTGAGGGGTTTGTTTGGTGTTGGCCCCGTGGGGGCTGCGACCCGGATGCTTCGCGCTCCGCTCATCCGGTGTCGACCGCACTCATCTGATCATCCGGTGCGTGTGCGCATATGTCCAGAGGGCCTCTCACGTGAGCATCGCCACTCCGGTCAATCTTCCGTAAAGCGCACTAACGGAAACCTACGGGCCCGTAGGTAGCATGGTCGGCATGACTTCTGACGCCGCTGCCGTGGCCGCACCGGATGTGCCGGTGGTGCCGGAACCCGAGGCCAAGCCGCTGATGCGCGGCTGGCTGCACACCGGAATGTTCCCCGCCGTGGTGATCGCGGGCCTCGTTCTGATGGCCTTCACCGACTCGACCCGGGCGCGCGTGGCCTGCGGGGTGTACGTCCTCACGGCCTGCCTGCTCTTCGGCGTCAGCGCGGTCTACCACCGCGGCACCTGGGGTCCGCGCGGCGAGGCCATCCTGCGGCGGCTCGACCACGCCAACATCTTCCTGATCATCGCGGGCACGTACACGCCGCTGACCGTCCTGCTGCTGCCGCCCTCCACCGGGCGGACCCTGCTGTGGGCGGTCTGGATCGCGGCCGCCGCCGGCATCGCCTTCCGCGTCTTCTGGGTCGGCGCCCCGCGCTGGCTGTACACGCCCTGCTACATCGCCATGGGCTGGGCGGCCGTCTTCTTCCTGCCCGACTTCATGCGCACCGGCGGCATCGCCGTCCTGGTCCTGGTGATCGTCGGCGGGCTGCTGTACAGCGTGGGAGGGGTCATCTACGGGATGAAGCGACCCAACCCCTCCCCACGCTTCTTCGGCTTCCACGAGGTCTTCCACTCACTGACGCTGGCGGCCTTCGTGGCCCACTACGTCGGCATCTCGCTGGCCGCGTACTCGCACTAGCACTAGCAGGCGTACCCGTCGCGGTCGTGGTCCAGGCGCAGCGGGTCGCTGCCGTTGACCTTCATGCGGGCCGGGTACTCGTGTGAGGCCAGCCAGTCGCAGCGGGCCCTGGTCGTCTCCTTCACCTCCGCCGGGAAGCGGGTCGGCACGCACAGGTTGACCGTTCCGTAGTGCCGGTCGCAGCCGGCCACGCCGGGCGCGACCGGTACCGAGTCCCGCGCGGCCGGGTTCTCCTTCGCAGGTCCCAGCTTGTCGGCGAAGGTGTGCTGGTGCGCCGAGGGCTGCTCCTGCGCGGCCGCCAGGGCCGGGGCCCCGCCCACGTGCACCCACTGCGCGATCGACGGGACGCCGTTCGCGTCGACCGCGAAGAGCATGTACCAGCCGGGCGGCGCCAGGTTGGGGTTGCTGGTGACGTTGAGGTCGATGGTGGTGCCGTTGACGACGGTCATCGGCAGGTCCACGAACCGCTGGTTGGGGTCGGAGGAGTGGGTGACCGCCGCCGGGCGGATCAGCTCGGCCTTGGCGACCGGCCGGTCCACGGTGATCCGCTGCGTGTCCCCGTACACCCACTGCGTGTCGATCACCGAAGTGATCTGCGGGCGGGCGCCCTTGAAGAGGTAGGGCGGGCTGTAGAGCGACACGTTGTGGTTGTAGGTGCCGTTGCCCGGGTTGTCGCCGACCGACATGACGCGGCCGTCCGGCATCAGGAACGACGCCGAGTGGTACGTGCGCGGGATCGGGTCGGTGGCCAGGCCCGACTGGTAGCTGTTGGTCACCGGGTCGAAGAACGAGGCCTCGTAGACCGGGTCGGCCCGGTCGTGCAGCCCGCCGCCGGTCTCCAGCACCTTGCCGTCCGGCAGCAGCACGGCCGACACGTACATCTTCCCCTCGGCCCCGGTCTGCGGCCGCTTGCCCGTGCCGGTGTCGACGAGGCCCTGCGGGAGGTCCGGGCCGGCCGTGTAGGCGGGGCTCGGCTTCTTCAGGTCGATGATGTCGGTGATCCGGTTCGCCGCCGGGTTGGACTCGTTGTTGCCGCCGCCGATCGTCAGCACCCGCTGGTCCTGCGCCGGGGGCAGCAGCACGCTCGCCGACTCGTCGCGCTCGTCCTTCTTCCTGAGCCCGGGCACGTCCGTGATGGTGTTGGCGGCGTAGTCGTAGACCGACGCACCGCTGCCCTGGGTGCCGTTGCCGAAGGTGTGGCTGCCCGAGTAGAAGAGCCGCCCGTCCTGCATCAGGATCATCGACGGGTACAGGCCCCAGTACGACCAGGTCTGGTTGACCTCGTTCATCGGCAGCCACCTGCCCTGCGCCGCCGAGAACTTCTCCGCGGTCACGTTGCCCGTCGAGTCCTCCTTCAGGCCGCCGAAGGAGATCACGTCGCCGTTGCCGAGGACCGTCGCGGACGGGTACCAGTGCCCGCCGTTCATGTCGTTGGTCCTCGTGTACGTCTCGGTCGCGGGGTCGAAGGTGTACGAGTCCTTCAGCCCCTGGTAGCCGATCTTTCCGTCGGCGGTGGGGTACCCCTTGTTCCCGCTCATCACCAGCACCCGGCCGTCCGACAGCTGCACGTGGCCCGAGCAGAACATGTCCACCGGCGTCGGGATCGTCTTGAAGGACCCGTTCGCCGGGTCGTACACGGCCGAGGTGAAGGTGCCCGCGTTGAACTGGGCGATGTCGTTGCCCGAGCCGGCGATCAGCAGCACCTTGCTGTTCTTCAGTACCACCGCGTGCATCGAGCGGACCGGGTTCTTGGCCGCGATCACCTCCCACGTGCCCTTCGCGCACTGCTCCGGGGTCCCGGTGCAGACGGGCTGCGGCGGGACGGCACCCACCTCCTCCAGCGCGTAGTCGTCGGTGGTGAGGGTGCCGACCCCGTAGACCGAGAGCCCCCAAGTGATCTTGTCGGTACCGGGCGGTACGGCGGGCGTACGGACCTCCGTACGCGCCCAGCCCGCGCTGACGGGCGGGTTCTGCAGGTCGGTCCAGTACTGCCAGCCCGCCGTGGTGTCGTGCCGGAAGACCGTCACCGACACGTCCGGGGTGTTCGACTTGTACCAGGCGGACAGGTCGTACTGCTTGCCCGGCACCACGGTCGGCGCACAGGCGGCGTTCTCGGTGACCAGGGCCTTGCGGTCGCCGTTGACCCGGCGGGTGAGCGAGACCTGCATGGCCTTGGTGCCGCCGTGCGCGTCGGCGGTGGTGGCGAAGGAGAAGTCGTTGTCGCCCCAGCCGGACTTCGTCCAGCAGGACGGCATGTCGGCGCCGGGCGCACCGGCGGTCTCGAATCCGGGATTGCTGAGCAGATTGGGCGGTCCGGCCGTGGCCTGCTGCGGTGCGCTCAGCAGCAGGCCAGCGGTCATCGCCCCGACGGCCAGCAGGGCGGCCCGCCGCCCGGTCCGGCGCCGGATCTTCAGTGGCATGGAGGGTTTCCCTTCGGTGCGGCTCAACTCCTGTTGGTACTGGTACGGACTGCCTTGCGCGGGAGGTAGACGAGCGCTTCGGTCGCCGCGAAGCGCAGGACGAAGGTGGTCACCAGCGCGAGGGCGGTCGCCGGCAGCACGGCCATGCCGAGCCTGGCCACGAACACCGCGATCAGCGGGATGCGCAGCAGCAGGTCGGCGTTGGCGAGCAGCACGAAGCGCCCGACCCGGTCCGCCCGGCGCCGGTGGCGGCGGCGGTCGCGGAACAGCAGGGTCTCGATGAGGAGGAAGTTCCACAGCACGCCGGCCTGGTTGGCGAGGACCTCGGCGGCAAGGTAGTTCATCCCGGCGCGGGTCAGCGCCCACAGCGCGAGGAGGTTGGGGACGAAGCCGGAGAGCCCGATCAGCCCGAAGCCGATCATCCGGGCCGGGGTGCTCGCCGAGCGCAGCGCGGCGAGGTGGGCCAGGAAGCGCATGCCCTCGCGGGCGGTGGACTTGGACTCGCCGGAAAACCGGTCCTGGAAGACGAACGGCACTTCGGCGACCTTTGCGGGCCGGCAGCGGACGGTCAGCTCCAGCAGGATCTTGTAGCCGAGGGGCCGCAGCACCTCGGGGGTCACGGCCGGACGGCGGATCGCGAAGAAGCCGCTCATCGGGTCGCTGACCCCGCGCAGGGCGCGCGGGAAGAGCCCCTTGGTGAGCCAGGTCGCGCCGCGCGAGACGGCGATCCGGTAGCTGCCCGCGAGTCCGGCCCGGCTGCCGCCGGCGATGTAACGGGAGGCGACGACGAGGTCGGCGCCGGTGCGCTCGCCCTCGCCGACCAGCTCGGGGACCAGGTGGGGCGGGTGCTGGAGGTCGGCGTCCATGACGACGATCCAGTCGGTGGCCGCGCGCCGGGCCCCCTCGACGACGGCTCCCCCGAGCCCGCCCTCGGCGCTCTCGCGGTGCAGGACGGACACCGGGAAGGCGCACTCCCGGGCGGCCTTCTCGATGACGGCCGGGGTGTCGTCCGTGGAGTCGTCCACGAACAGCACCTCGCAGGGCAGGTGCGCGGGCAGGGCCGCGCCGAGCCGCGCCAGCAACTCAGCGATGTTCCCCGCCTCGTTGAAGGTCGGGATGACGAGGGTGACGCTGCCCGGCGCGGTCGTGCGCGGAGGGCTCAGCTCCGGATCGCCCAGGGCGTGCGGGGTCCGCAGGTCCTCGCTCATGCCGGCTCAGCTCCCGCTCGGCGGGACGTCGGTACGGCGGATCTCGATGCGGTCCTCGCCCGAGCCGAAGACGGCCACGGCGGTCGAATGCTCCAGCGCCGCCTTGACGTTGGGCAGCTGCGCGGCGTCGCGGCGCACGGTGGGCGAGGAGACGACGTAGTCGATGTCCTGCCACCCCCGCGGCATCGTCCTGGTGACGGCGGGGTCGAGGTCGGCCTTGTAGAACCAGATGGCGCCGAGCCCCGGCTCGAAGCCGTGGTGGACGGCGTCCAG
The DNA here is from genome assembly GCF_055604165.1 of Streptomyces sp. NPDC037242. Classification (NCBI taxonomy): domain Bacteria; kingdom Bacillati; phylum Actinomycetota; class Actinomycetes; order Kitasatosporales; family Streptomycetaceae; genus Streptomyces; species Streptomyces sp. NPDC037242. Next base: position 44,558 of record NZ_JBVJUY010000002.1, on the reverse strand, counting down.
CCAGAGCGCGTCGTCGACCAGGACGCGGGTGCTCGGGGGGTCCTCGACCTCGCGGCCGAGCCAGGCCGCGGCCTGCCGGTACGGGGCGTTCGCGTCGACCGTGAGGGCGGTGCGGTTGCCTTCGTACCAGCGCGGCAGTACGTACACGGCGGCCGCGGCGGCGAGTACGCCGACCAGCACCCGGCGCACGTACACCGTCCGCCTGCGCTCCCCGGGCGTACGGCGGCGGCGCAGTACGGCGTGGGTGACGCTGGCCGCGCCCCCGGCGAGGACCAGCGCCAGGAACGGCAGCGCCTGGATCACGTACATCGCGGGCAGGTAGCCGGAGGGCCGCATCGCGACGAGCGCGAGGATGACGGCGGCGAGCGCGGGCCCGGCCAGCGCGCGGGCGGTGACCGACCATCGGATGGTGGCCAACAGCAGCACCGCGCCGGCCAGTCCGCCGAGCGGCAGGACGGTGTCGTAGTACAGCCAGGACCGCAACACGCCGTGCGAGCCGGAGCCGGGGTCGAGGATGAATCCGGAGCCGGCGCGGCCCATCTGGTAGGTGATGCCGTCGATGAGGGAGACGTGCCCGGAACCGGGCAGCAGCTCGCCGTTGAGCAGGGCGTAGAGCGGGTACGACAGGCCGATGAGCGTGCAGGCGGTGATGGCGCCGGTGACGGCGAACTTCCGGGTATCGCGGTGGCTGTGGCGCCACATGGTCACCAGCAGCGCCGGCAGCACCACCAGCATCGTTTCCTTGGTCAGGACCCCGGTGGCGGCCGCCAGCCCGGCTCCGAAGTGGTGCCAGAGGTGGCGGCTGGGGGACGCGGCCAGGCAGAAGGCCAGCAGCATCCACATCACGGCGAGGTTGTCGAGGAAGATCTCCCGCTGGAGCACGACGGAGAGCGGGGACAGCCCGAACAGGGCCATCGCGAGGCCGGCCGCCCAACGCGGCAGCCAGAGCCGGCGCGCCAGGACGTACATCAGGACCGCGCTGGCGGCGGAGACGGCGAGCATCGAGAACCGCATCGGCGCGACGGTCATCGAGTCCGGTACGAAGAGGGACGGCAGGTAGGTGAGGCCCGCTATCTGTATCCAGCCGAGGGGCGGATGGTCGTACCAGTACGTGTAGTGGGCGAGGCCCCGGCCCTGCTGGACGGCCCAGCCCTGGGCGAGGTAGGTGCCCTCGTCGTCGCTGAGGGTGGGGAAGTTGGTGATGTTCCAGCCCTGCACGAGGACGATCACCAGCAGCAGGACCCCGCACAGGAGCAGGTCGGGGCGGGAGGAGCGGAAGCGGACCAGCGGTCTGGCGGCGGGGACGCGGGGCACTGCCGCGGTGGCGGTGGCGGTCTGGGTGGCGGTCTGGGTGGCGGTGGCCGTCTCGGTGGCCGTGGCCGTGGCCGTCTTGCCGGGCTGGGGATCAGTGGCCGTGGGCAGGGTGGCGGTCACTGGTTGACGTCCTCTCGGATCGCGGTCGGGGCGGCGGCGCTCGGCGTCAGGTGGGCGCCGGTGTGGCTGGTGAGCTCCCACTCGTTGCGGCCGCGCTGCTCGCGCCAGACCGCGCGGATCGCGGCGCCCGCGAGCATCACCTGGTAGAAGGGGCCGCCCACGACGAGCTTGAGGTAGTGCACGAAGCGCACGCGCAGGCCGTACTGGCGGCCGAAGTCGTGCAGGCCGACGATCTCGAACACGAAGGTCACCAACGCCGTGATCATGGGGAGGAAGGTGATGATCGCGATGCCGACGGGCACGTCGAGGAAGAGCGCGATGGCGAAGTTCAGCGGGATGATCACACCGGAGGCGGCCTGCATGAACGGCGTCATCAGCGTGTAGCGGGCCAGCCAGCGCTGGCCCCGGCCGGGCAGTTGCTGCCAGTCCTTCTTGCGGTAGACCTGGAGGAAGCCCTGGTTCCAGCGGGTGCGCTGCTTGAGCAGGCTCATCAGCGAGCCCGGCGTCTCCTCGCGGGTGACCATGTCGGAGTCGTAGGCGACGACCACCTTCTTGCCGACGGAGGAGAGCCGCACGCCGAGGTCGCAGTCCTCGGCGAGGCAGTTCTGGTCCCAGCCGTCGGCCTCGCGCAGCACGTCGGTGCGGACGAAGACGGTGTTGCCGCCGAGGGGGATGAAGCCCTTCTCGGCGTGCAGGTGCAGGCGCGAGCGGAACCAGAAGAAGTACTCCAGGCAGTTGCGCAGGCTGTACCAGCTGGAGTGGAAGTTGATGAGCTGGACCCCGCCCTGGACCACGTCGGCCCCGGTGGCGCGGAAGGCGTGGTCGACGTGGGCGAGCAGTTCGGGGTGGACCTGGTCCTCGGCGTCGAAGACCCCGACGATGTCGCCCCGGCAGTGCGGGAGCGCGGTATTGAGGGCCTTGGGCTTGTTCTTCGTCTCGTTGTGGTCGGTGATCACCCGGACCAGGCCGGGTGCGCGGGCGGCCGCCCGCTCGGCCACGGCGGCCGTCCCGGGGTCGTCGTGTCCGACGATCACGATGATCTCGTAGTCGGTGTGGCTCGATTCGAGGAGCCGCTCGATGGTGTGCTCCAGGACCGCCTGCTCGTGGCGGGCGGGCAGGAGGAGCGAGAAGGCCAGCCGGCCGCCGCCGTCCGGGCGGTCGAAGCGGGTGGAGGCGAGCGTCTCGGGCGTCCGCCAGGCATGCATCTGCCACCAGAGCGTGAACGCGGCCATCCAGAAGAGCGCGAACGAAACGATGGATATGAACACAGAGGTGTACAAATTATCCCCCGCAGACATGCCGCAACCCCCGGCGGCGATCGTCAAACCCCTCGGAGGCTCACAGCGGGCCCCCCGGCCCGCCGCCCCCGCTTCCCCCGAAGCGCGCACCCCCCAGTGCGCTGTCACGGTGTCACGGTGACACCGGAAGTCATGAGACTAGATACCGAACATGAAGACCAGACCCCACACAGATAAAAACGACGTTTCTGAAAACCTGCGCAAGCAACCGGAATTGACGCTACTCCGCCTCTTTCAGGGGCGAACCGCCCCCAACTGCTCGGCCAGTTCGGCCGGATCGGTCGTAGGCCGCGCGCAGACGAAATGTCGACATACATACGCCGTCGGAAGGTCGCGCACCAACGTGCGCTCGGCCAGAAGGGGGAACTCCCCCGCACTGCCGTCCGCCGCACCCGGCAGACCGGCCGCCACGACTGCCCCGGGAGCCGTCCCCAGCAACGCGGTCCGGTGCAGCTCCACCCACGCGGGATCCTCCGGATGCCCGACGACCGCGACCTCGCGCGGCCCGTCGAGGAGCGCCTCGGCCACCGCCAGACCGTGCCCGATGAAGCGCGGGGCGCGCGGCCCGAGCGCCTGCACCACCCCGAGCGCCCGCTCGGCCGCCGTGCGGTGCGGCTCCGAGCCGGTGTGCGCGGCGTACGAGAGCAGCGCGCCCGCGGCCGCGGTCCAGCCGGACGGCGCCGCGGTGTCGGTCGGGTCCTGGGGGCGGCGGATCAGCTGCTCCGCGTCGTGCGCGGTGTCGTAGAGCGATCCGTCCTCGGCGGCGAACAGGTCCAGCACCAGGTCCACGAGGAACCCGGCGAACTCCAGCCAGACCCCCTCGCCGGTGACGGAGGCCAGCGCCAGGAACCCCTCGGCGACGTCGCCGTAGTCCTCCAGCACCCCCGCGTTGGCCCCGGCCTTGCCGTCCTTGCTGGTCCGCGCCAGGCGGGCCCGCCCGGCGGACACGTCGAAGTGGACCCTGACCAGCAGATCGGCGGCCTCGGTGGCCCGCTCCACGAGGTCGGGCCGCTCGAAGAAGGCCCCGCACTCGGCGAGGGCCGCGATGGCCAGCCCGTTCCAGGCGGCCACGATCTTGTCGTCCCGGCCGGGCGCCGGGCGCTCACCGCGCGCGGCCAGCAGCCGCGCCCGGACCTCCCCGATCCGCCCGGCGTCGGCGACGGGCCCGTCGGCGGGGAGCTGGAGCACCGACTTGCCGTGCTCGAAGGTCCCCTCGTCCGTCACCCCGAAGTACGCGGCGGCCAGCGCCCCGTCGTCCTCGCCCAGCACCTCGGCCAACTGCGCGGGGGTCCAGGCGTAGTACGCGCCCTCCACGTGCCTGCCGCTCAGCGGCTCCTCGCTGTCGGCATCGAGCGCGGAGGCGAAACCGCCCTCGCCGGTGCGCAGTTCCCGGACCATGAAGTCGGCCGTCTCCAGCGCCACCCGCCGCGCGAGGTCCGAGCCCGTGGCCCGCCACAGGTGCGCGTAGACCCGGCACAGCAGCGCGTTGTCGTAGAGCATCTTCTCGAAGTGCGGGACGACCCACTCCCGGTCCACCGAGTAGCGCGCGAAGCCGCCCCCGAGCTGGTCGTAGATCCCGCCGCGGGCCATCGCCTCACAGGTGTCGGCGGCCATCTGCAGCGCCCCCTCGGACCCGGTCCGGGCGTGGTGGCGCAGCAGGAACTCCAGCACCATGGACGGCGGGAACTTCGGTGCGCCGCCGAACCCGCCGCGCACCGCGTCGTACTCCCGGGTCAGGCCGAGCAGCGCCTGCGCGAGCTCCTCGCCGCCGGGGGCGCCGGCCTTCCCGTAGTCCAGCTGCCGGCCCGCGAGGTCCCGTACGATCCGCTGCGCCACCTCGGCGACCTCCTCGGGCCGGCCCACCCAGGCGGTCCGCACGCCTTCGAGGACCTGCATGAAGGAGGGCGACCCGTGCCGCGGCTCGGGCGGGAAGTAGGTCCCGAAGTAGAACGGCTCGGCATCGGGGGTCAGGAAGACGGTCATGGGCCAGCCGCCCTGCCCGGTGGCCGCCTGGACGGCCTCCATGTAGACGGCGTCGATGTCGGGGCGCTCCTCGCGGTCCACCTTGATGTTCACGAAGTGCTCGTTCATGTACGCGGCGGACAGCTCGTCCTCGAAGGACTCGTGCGCCATGACGTGGCACCAGTGGCAGCTCGAATAGCCGACGCTGAGCATCACCGGCACCCCGCGCTCGCGCGCCTCCGCGAAGGCCTCCGGCGACCACGGCCACCAGTCGACGGGGTTGTCGGCGTGCTGGAGGAGGTAGGGGGAGGTCTCGTTCGCGAGGCGGTTCGGCATGGGGGCCATCCTGCCGCACGTGCCCCGGTCAGTGCCGAAGGAGCGGGGCCAGGTCGCGGGTCCAGGTGTCGCGGGTCCGGGTCCAGGTCGCGCCGCAGTCGGCGCGGGCCGCGGTGGCGAGGTCCTCGTGGCGGGCGGGGGCCGCGCCGTAGACCGCGCAGCGGTGGGCCTCCGCGCGTTCGGTGTCGGGCGCGTGCTCGTCGTCCTGCGGGTCGGGTTCGGGGTCCTCGGCGGCCGTCAGGTCGTAGCTCCGGGCGGCGGTCAGGAGCGCCTGCTCGCCGCTTGCGCCCTCGTCCAGCAGCATCAGGCGGGCGAAGCCGTCGGCGGCGTCCTCCTCGGCCCGCTCCCCCTGGTCCGGGAGGTCCAGGGCGTCGTACAGCGCGTGGCCCGCCTCGTGGAAGACCGTCTCCCGGATGAAGTCGGAGAGGACCTCCTCCGGCGTGCGCCCGGCCCCGCCCGCGGCTCGCTGGAACAGGTCCTGAACCTCCGTCAGGTCGTCGTAGCACAGCTCGATGCGGCGGGTCCGGGAGTCGTACGCGGTGCCCTCGCCCGCGCAGGAGAGGCCGACGACGGTCACCCGGTAGGGGAGGTCGACGTAGTCGTTCAGCTGGTCGGCGGCCATCTGGTCGATCCGCCACTGCTTCAGGAAACGGGCACTGCCGGCATCGGCCTCCACGGGCTTCTCGTGACGCACCACGAACCCCTGGTCGGGCAGCGGCAGCTCACACCTGGTGGCCGACAGCGACAGCAGCGCAGCGCACAGTCCCCACGTCCCCCAACGTTTCCCCATCCGGCCACCATAGATGACCGAATTCACTTCAACTCCCTCTGAACTAGCTCAGATTCTCTCGCGCTCGCGGGCGTCCCGGCGGACACTTGGGACACGTTTGCGGAGCCAGCTCTCTGAGGGGGATGCCGATGCGGGACAGCCATCGCAGTGAGGCCGAACGGCTGTTGGGGCGCGCCGTGGAGGAGGAAGCCCGCCGGACGGTGCCCGCGGCGGCGGGCGGATCGGGAGCCTCCGTGGACCGGGCGGCGCTGCTGGCCCGCGGCAAGGAGGCGCTGGACGCCCTCGCGGCGAGCGCGGCCCCCGAGTACGAGGCGTACGTGCGGGCCCTGGACGAGGCGGCGGCCGGGGACGAGTCGATCGGCGACGCCTTCCGCCGCACCAACACCTCGACGGCGCTGCTGGTGACGGCCGTCGCCGCACTCGCCGCGGCCGGGGCGGACCTCGCCTTCGGGGTCGCCGTGGGCACCTCGCTGACGGCTGGCACCATCGCCGCGGTCGCCGGGGCGACGGCCACGGTCGCCAAGGTCACGGCCCTGCACCTGCCCGCGGCCAACCGCCGCGCCGGGGAGCTCGGCCGGCCCGGCGGCGCGGAACAGCTCCGGCTCCAGTGGCTGACCGCCCTGGAGGTGCGCGGGATCCGCCCGTTCCTGGAGCAGCAGCGCACGGTGGCCGCGGCGGCGCGGGCGCCCCGGGCCGGCAACGGCATCCCGCCGCGCCGCACCGTGGACCGCAGCGCGGAGGCCCGCCGGCGCAGCGCCCTGGAGCAGTCCTTCGGGCAACTCCCCCGCCAGGACGAGGCGTTCGCCGGGCGCAAGGCCGAGCTGACCCGCATCGCGCAGTGGGTGCAGGCCGCGCGGGCCAGTACGGACACCCGGCCGGTGGTCGTGGTGCTGCACGGCGAGCCGGGAGTGGGCCGCACCACGCTGGCGCTGCGGGCCGCGCACGAGCTGCGGGACCAGTTCCGGGGCGCCTGCGTGGTGGACCTGCGGGGCGGCTCCACGGGACCCGGCCCCGGACCCGGCCCCGGATCCGGCGGCGGATCCGGCGGCGGCGGTGGCTCCGGCACCACCGAGGCCCCGCTGCCGACCCGGGAGGCGCTGCTGCACCTGCTGAACCGGCTGGGCGCCCCGCGCGAGCAGCTGCTGTTCCGCGACGGAGCCTCCGCAGAGCAACAGGTGCGCAGGCTCAGCGAGTTGTACCACCAGCACCTGCAAGGGCTCCCGGTGACGGTGGTGCTCGACGACGCCGTGGACGCGGCCCAGGTACGGCTCCTCGTACCGGAGCGCTCCGAGAGCCTCGTGCTGGTCACCGCGCGGGAGCCGCTGGAGCTGCCCGCGGACCTGTCGGCCTGGGTGCACCAGCTGCCGGTGGAGCGCCTGACCGGGCCGGAGGCCGCCGAGGTGCTGCGCGCCGGGGTGCGGGCGGCGGGCGGGCCCGTACCGGAGGCCGCGGCGGAGGCCGGGCTGCTGGCGCTGGGCGCGGGGCTGCCGCTGGCGCTGCGCGTGCTGGCACCCCTCGGCTCGGCGCGGGCCTCGGACGGGGGCCCGGGGTCCTCCCTGGAACACGCCCTCGACCTGGCCTACGTACGCCTGCCCGAGGACCGGCGCCGGCTGCTGCGCCGCCTTCCGCTGGCCGGCCGGGCCTCGCTCGGCGCGGCGGCGGCCGCCGCGCTGATCGACGCGGACCGGGCGGAGGCCGGGCGGCACCTGCGCGAACTGGCGGACGCGGGGCTGCTGGACCACGTGCGCGGGGAGCGGTTCCGCATGCACGACGCGGTCCGCTCGTACGCGGCGGCGCGCCTGGCCGCGGACGAGGACCGGGCCCAGGCGGCGGCCGCGCACGAGCGGCTGATCCGCAACTACGCGCAGCTCGCCGACTCGGTGATCCGCATGGTCGACGGCAAGATGTCCACCCGCGCCAACCACTTCGGCGGCCACGGCTTCGCCTCCCTGGACGCGGCGCTGCGCTGGCTCGACGACGAGTCGAGCTTCATCACCGCGGCGCTGCGGCACTCGGAGGGCGTCGACCAGCAGGCGGTGCTGGACCTGCTCGGCGCGCTCTGCGACTTCTGCCTGCTGCGCGGGGACCTGTACCGCCTCGGGGAGATCAACGAGCTCACCCAGGCGGTGGAGGCCGGCCGCCACGGGCGGCTGGGGCGCTCGGTGCAGTGGCGCACCGGCATCGCGGCCCGCCAGCTCGGTGACCTCGACAAGGCCCGCACCACGCTGACCTCGGTCGTCGACCAGTACATGGAGGCCCGCCAGGAAGCGGGCGCGGGCATGGCGCTGATCTCCCTCGGCATCACCCTGCACCACCAGGGCAACCTCCCCGAGGCCGCGGCCCGGATCCGCGAGGCCCTCGCCCTCCAGACCTCCGAGGACCTGGCGGGCGACCGGGCGTGGGGGCTGCACGCCCTGGCCGCGGTCGAGCGCGACCTCGGGCGCCTGGCGGAGGCCCGGCGGCTGCTGGGGCAGTCCCTGACCCTGCACCGGGAGAGCGAGAGCGTGCACGGCGAGGCCTGGGCGCACTTCCAGCTCGGGCAGGTGCACCTGCGCCTCGGCGAGGTGGACCGGGCGGAGGCCGAGCTGCGCCTGGCCCTCGACCTGTACGGGCGCACGCGCGACGACCGCGGCGAGGCCTGGGCGCTGACCCAGCTCGGCCGCGCCCGGGTGGTCGCCGGGGATCCCGGCGCGGCGGTGGAGCGGCTGCGCGAGGCGCTCACCCGGCACCGGGAGGCGGAGGACGCCCGCGGCGAGGCGTGGACGCTGTACTACCTCGGGCAGGCGCTGGAGGAGGCCGGCGAGCGCGACCGGGCGATACGGGAGCTGGAGCGGGCCCGCACGATGTTCTCCCGGATGCGGGACGTGTACGGGCTGGCCCACGCCCGCCACCACTCGGGCCGGGTGACCCGCGACCAGCGCGCCGCGCAGACGGGGAACCTGAAGAACTCCGGTTTCGCCCGCCAGCTCCTGGTGGACGCGCGGGCGGACTTCCGGCGGATCGGGCTGGCCCACGGCGAGGCCTGGACCTGCCTGGAGCTCGCGGTCGTCGACGCGGGCAACGCCAAGGCCGCGCAGGCGCTCGGCCTGTGCGAAGAGGCGGTCCGGCTGTTCATCTCGTACGGGGACCGGCGCGGCGAGGACTGGGCCCGCTTCCTGCGCTGCACCCTGCTCCCGTACACGCTCCCGGGCGCCCCGGAGGAGGCGCGGGCCGAACTGGCCCGGCTGGCGGGCGCCCCGCATCCGCTGCGGGACGGGCGCCTGGAGGACTGCCTGGAGACGTATGGGGTGATCCTGGCCCGGGGCGTCGACCCGTCGGAGGGCTGGCAGGCCTGGCGGCTCTCACTGGTCCCGAACCTGCACGCGCAGGAGATCATGGGAGTGCCCGCCTGAGGCACGCCTGAATCCGCCGCCCCACCCCTTTGCGGGGGCGGTGGCGGCGGCTCGGCTGCGGTCGCGCGGGGGCGGGTGCCCTAGGGGGTGTCTGGCGGGTGTCCGCGGGGGAAGGAGCGGCGTCCGGTGCGTGCTCTCGGCGTGCCGACCGGAAGTCCGCGTACTGGATGTACTTGGGCTTTCGGTCGGTGCGGCGAGAGTGCGTGCCGGGCGTCGCGACGCCGCGGACATCCGTCAGACACCGCCTACGGCTGGGAGCCGTCCCGGCCCGCACTCGCGGTCGGCTCGGGGGCCTCCTTGAAGTCCACCCGGCCCATGTGCCGGCTCATCGACTTCATCAGGCCCCACACCCCGAGGGCGAGGGCCGCGAACACGATGAAGCCCAGGATTCCGGGGGTCACCTTGTTCTTGTCGAAGGTGTCGCCCGCCAGCGGAAGGAACTGGACGATTGCTGCCTGCGTAGCGCTCATAGCTACGCATTCTCCCGGATGCCCGCGAAGAGGTCGGACTCGGGGAGGGAAGTGTCGACGAGCGACTTCGCCAGCTCGTACTCCTCCGTCGGCCAGACGTCCTTCTGGATCTCCATCGGGACGCGGAACCAGCCGCCGTCGGGGTCGATCTGCGTGGCGTGCGCGATGAGCGCCTTGTCGCGGATCTCGAAGAACTCCGCGCAGGGCACGTGCGTGGTCAGGGTCCGCTCGGTGCGCTCGAACTCCTTCCAGCGCTCCAGCCACTCCCCGTAGGGGGACTCCATGCCGCGCGCGAGCAGTGCCTCGTGCAGGGCGACGGTGCGCGGCTTGTTGAAGCCCTGGTTGTAGTAGAGCTTCTGCGGCTGGTACGCCGGGCCGAACTCGGCCTCCGGGTACTTCTCGGTGTCGGCCGCGCCCTCGAAGGCCACCATCGAGATCTTGTGGGTCATGATGTGGTCGGGGTGCGGGTAGCCGCCGTTCTCGTCGTACGTGGTGACGACCTGCGGCTTGAAGGCACGGATCTTCTTCACCAGCCGGCCGGCCGCCTCGTCGACGTCCTCCAGCGCGAAGCAGCCCTCGGGCAGCGGCGGCAGCGGGTCGCCCTCCGGGAGCCCGGAGTCGACGTAGCCCAGCCATTCCTGCTGCACGCCGAGGATCTCGCGTGCCTCGTCCATCTCCCTGGCGCGGACTTCGTGGATGTGCTCCTCGATGTACTTGTCACCCTGGAGCTTGGGGTTCAGGACGGAGCCGCGCTCGCCACCGGTGCAGGTCACCACGAGCACGGGCACGCCCTCGGACACGTACTTGGCCATGGTGGCCGCGCCCTTGCTCGACTCGTCGTCGGGGTGGGCGTGGACGGCCATCAGTCGAAGCTGCTCGGTCAAGACAGGATCCTCTGTGATTCGTCAGGGTGGGCGGCTTCTATAGTGACCGAATCGGGGGACGGAAAATTCCGGGGGTATGCCTGTGACGGCGCCGCCCGGCCCTCTCGGAAGGATTGATCGATGAGCGCGGTGCGCGAGGGACTGCCCGAGGGCCGCTACGGCCGGTCGGCGGACGAGCGTGCGGACCGCAAGCTCAAGATCGTCGGGTCGGCGCTGGGCATCGGGCTGCTGGGCGTGGTCGGCTGGATCGGCTGGGACTACGTCGCCGGGCAGACGGTCAGCGCCGAGGTGATCAAGTTCCAGGTGGTCTCGGACACCGAGGTGAAGGTGCACCTGGAGGTGCGCAAGGACGCCTCGGTCGCCGGGGTGTGCACCCTGAGCTCGCAGGACGAGGCGCACGGTGAGGTCGGCCGGGCGGACTTCACCTTCCCGCAGAAGGCGGCGCGCGTGGACGAGATGGTCTCGCTGAAGACCACCGGCCGGGCCACGATGATCGAGCTCGTCGCCTGCCGGCCGGTCGGCGACGCGCGGGGCTGACGCAGCCGGGGCGGGGTGTTCGAGGAACGCCAGGACACCTTCGGGTCCTCCCCCTTTTCTTCCCGAATTGTTAGGCTCGTGGTTTCGTCCGCCGCTGGCGGCCATGTAGTCCCCCTGTACCGACGAGGAGCACCCGTGACCCAGACGAGCGAGAGCGTCACCTGGCTGACCCAGGCGGCGTACGACCAGCTGAAGGCAGAGCTGGACTACCTCTCTGGTCCCGCACGCACGGAGATCGCGACGAAGATCGCTGCAGCCCGTGAGGAAGGTGACCTGCGCGAGAACGGCGGTTACCACGCGGCCAAGGAGGAGCAGGGCAAGCAGGAGCTCCGCGTCCGCCAGCTGACCCAGCTCCTGGAGAACGCCAAGGTCGGCACCGCGCCCGCCTCCGACGGCGTGGTCGCCCCGGGCACCCTGGTCAAGATCGCCTTCGACGGCGACGAGGACGACACGATGGAGTTCTTGCTGGCCTCGCGCGAGTACGCGTCCTCGGACTTCGAGACGTACTCGCCGCAGTCCCCGCTGGGCACCGGCGTGATGGGCAAGACGATCGGCGAGGACGCCCAGTACGAGCTGCCGAACGGCAAGAAGGCCTCCGTCAAGATCCTCGACGTCAAGCCCTTCACCGGCTGAGCGGCCCCTGCGCAGTCCCGACACGAGAGAAGCCCGGCCGGGTGTCCCGGCCGGGCTTCTCCCGTACTGCGCCCGTACGCCCTACGCCGCGTCCTACGCCGTCGCCGAGCGGTACTTGCGCACCGCCAGGGTGCGGAAGACCAGGATGATCAGCAGGGACCACAGCACGGAGGCCAGGATCGGGTGCTGCATCGGCCAGGCCTGCGGCGCCTCGTAGCCCGGCGGGAGGTTCCCGAAGAGCTGGCGGGCCGCTTGGACGGTGGCGCTGAAGGGGTTCCACTCCGCGATGTGCCGCAGGAAGGTCGGCATGTTGTCGGAGGGGACGAAGGCGTTCGAGATGAACGTCAGCGGGAAGAGCCAGATCAGCCCGCCCGAGGTGGCCGCCTCCGGGGTGCGTACGGACAGGCCGATCAGGGCGCCGATCCAGGAGAAGGCGTACCCGAGCAGGAGCAGCAGGCCGAAGCCCGCGAGCACCTTGCCGATGTTCTCGTGGGTGCGCCAGCCGACGATGAGCGCCACGACCGCCAGGACGACCACGGTGAGCGCCGTCTGGACGAGGTCGGCGAGGGTGCGGCCGGTCAGGACCGCACCGCGGGCCATGGGCAGTGAGCGGAAACGGTCGATGAGGCCCTTGTGCATGTCGTCCGCGATGCCCGCGCCCGCGCCGGCCGTGGCGAAGGTGACGGTCTGGGCGAAGATGCCCGCCATCAGGAACTCGCGGTAGGCGGCGGGCGAGGTGTTGCCGCCGACGCTGATCGAGCCGCCGAAGACGTAGCTGAAGAGGACCACGAACATCACCGGCTGGATCACGCCGAAGATGATCATCTCGGGGATCCGGGACATCCGGATGAGGTTGCGCTTGGCCATCACGAGGGAGTCGTTGACCCCCTGGGCGATGCCGCCGCGCGGGCGCGGGGCGGCCAGTTCCGGGGTCGGGGAAGTGGTGGTCACTTGGCCGCCTCCTTGTGCGCCTTGCGGCCCCTGCCCTTGGTTTCCCCGGGGATCTCGTCGGACTCGCCGTTGTCCTCGGCCGCCCGCTCGGCCGCGTGGCCGGTCAGGGAGATGAACACGTCGTCGAGGGTGGGCCGGCGCAGGCCGATGTCGTCGATCTCGATGCCCCGCCCGTCCAGCTCGCGGATGACCTCGGCCAGCAGCTTGGCGCCGCCCGCGACGGGCACGGTCAGCTTGCGGGTGTGCTCCTCGACGGTGGTCTCGCCCTTGCCGAAGCCGGCGAGCACTTCCCGTGCGGTGGAGATGTGGTCGCGCTCGTGGACGACGACCTCGACGCGCTCGCCGCCCGTCTGGGCCTTGAGCTGGTCGGAGGTGCCCCGGGCGATGACCTTGCCGTGGTCGACCACGCAGATGTCGTGGGCGAGGTGGTCGGCCTCCTCCAGGTACTGGGTGGTGAGCAGCAGGGTGGTGCCGCCCGCGACCAGTTCCTGGATGATCCCCCACAGCTGCTGGCGGTTGCGCGGGTCGAGTCCGGTGGTCGGCTCGTCCATGAACATCACGGGCGGGCTGACGACCAGGGCGGCCGCGAGGTCCAGGCGCCTGCGCATACCGCCGGAGTACGTCTTGGCCGTGCGGTCGGCCGCGTCGGAGAGGTTGAAGCGTTCGAGGAGCTCCTCGGCCCGGGCCTTCGCGGCCTTGGCCTTCATCTGGTAGAGCTGGCCGACCATCTGGAGGTTCTCGCGGCCGGTGAGGTACTCGTCGACGGCCGCGAACTGGCCGGAGAGGCCGATCGCGCGGCGGACCTCGTTGGGGTGCTTCAGTACGTCGATGCCCGCGACGACGGCCTTGCCGCTGTCGGGCTGGAGGAGGGTGGTCAGGACGCGCACGGTCGTTGTCTTGCCCGCGCCGTTGGGGCCGAGCAGGCCCAGAACGGTGCCTTCGGGGACATCGAGGTCCACGCCGTCCAGAGCCCGTACATCGCCGAAGGTCTTGACCAGACCTTCGGCGTAAATGGCGCCTGGCATATGGATTCTCCCAGTGATATATCGGGTGTATATCGGGTGTTTCCTGTGCAAATCCTATGGGTGCCGACTCTGCCCTGCCCCTTGCCCTCAGCTCATCACCTTGTAACCCGCGCTGTGCAGCGAACGGGCGACCTCGGCGCAGTGCTCCAGCCCCTTCGTCTCCAGGTGCAGCTCCACCTCCACCTCGGTCAGCCCGAGCCGCGGGTCGGTCCGGACATGGCTCACGTCCAACACGTTCGCATCCGCCACTGACAACACCCCCAGGAGCCCGGCGAGGGCCCCCGGCCGGTCCGTCACGCGCAGCCGCAGGGACAGGTACCGGCCCGCGGCGGCCATACCGTGCCGCAGGATGCGCTGGAGCAGCAGCGGGTCCACGTTCCCGCCGGACAGGACGGCGACCACCGGGCCGCCGCCGTACAGCTCGGGCTCGCTCAGCAGGGCGGCCACCGGGCTGCACCCGGCCGGCTCGACCACGAGCTTGGCCCGCTCCATGCAGAGCAGCAGCGCGCTGGAGAGCGCGTCCTCGGAGACCGTACGGACGTCGTCGAGGAGTTCGCCAATGATTTTGAAGGGGATGTCGCCGGGACGCCCGACCTTGATGCCGTCCGCCATCGTGTTCGGCTCGTCGATCGACACCGGGTGCCCGGCCTTCAGCGAGGGCGGGTAGGCGGCCGCGCCCGCCGCCTGCACGCCGATGACCCGCACGTCCGGCCGCAGCGCCTTCACCGCGACCGCGACGCCCGCCGCGAGACCGCCGCCGCCGACGCCCACCAGGATGGTGCGCACCTCCGGGCACTGCTCCAGGATCTCCAGGCCCACCGTGCCCTGGCCCGCGATGATGTCGCGGTGGTCGAAGGGGTGGATGAACACCGCCCCCGTGCGGTCCGCGTAGTCCTGGGCGGCCGCGAGGGTCTCGTCCACGACCTGCCCGTGCATCCGTACGTCGGCTCCGTAGTCCCGGGTCGCGGCCACCTTCGGCAGCGGGGCCCCGACCGGCATGAAGACCGTCGAGTGGACCCCCAGCAGGGAGGAGGCCAGGGCCACGCCCTGCGCGTGGTTGCCGGCGCTGGCCGCCACCACCCCGGCGGCGCGCTGCTCGGGGCGCAGGCCCGCGATGCGCACGTACGCTCCGCGCAGCTTGAAGGAGCCGGTGCGCTGGAGGTTCTCGCACTTGAGGTGGACCGGGGAGCCGGTGAGCGCGGACAGGTGCCGGCTGCCCTCCATCGCGGTGACCCGCGAGACGCCCGAGAGCATCTTCTGAGCCCCCCGGATGTCGTCGAGGATGACCTGCGGGACGGGCTGGGGCACGCGGTAGTTCATGCGGCCAGTCTGGCAGCCCGCGCGGATCGCGGCGCAGGACGGCGAAGCGGGCCGCGGGGGCCGACCGGAGGGGCGCGCCGACGGCTGCGAGAAGGCGACCGGACAGCCGCGAGACGGCGACCGGACGGCTGCGAGAAGCGGACCGGTGGGTGTGAGAAGCGACGGAATCCGGCCATCCGGGACACCCCGGAGGCCTCGGTCCGTACTGGCCGTATCAGTTCTTGTACGAGGAGTACGAGCCGCCGCCCGTCCGCGTACTCTGTCCCCCATCCTTGTCGGCCCCACGCGAAGAGAGCCCACGGCCATGCCCTCCACCCCGGCCAGTTCCGACCTGCCCGCGCCGGCCGGCGCGCCCGCCGAAGCCGGTCTCCTCGACGCGCTCCAGCACCAGGTGGCGGTCTTCGCCCGGCGCGCCGAGCAGACCCGCCTGGGCGGGGTCGGCCAGGCCCGCAACTCCATGGACCGGGCCGCGTACCTGCTGCTGAACCGGCTCGACCTGGAGGGTCCGATGGGCGTCAAGGCGCTCGCCGGCGGCATGGGCATCGACTCCTCGACCGTCACCCGGCAGGTCGCGCCGCTGGTCGACAGCGGTCTGGTCAAGCGGACCTCGCACCCCGAGGACGGCCGGGCCGTGGTGCTCGCGCTGTCCCCGCGCGGACTGGCGCGGCTGGAGGAGGTCCGCTCCTCGCGGCGCGAGCTGATGGCGCGGGTGACGGAGGACTGGAACGAGGAGGAGCGCGAGGCGTTCACGGGGCTGCTGACGCGCTTCAACGTCTCGCTGTCGGAGCTCATGGCGGCCGTCGCCGACGCCGGCCCCGCCTCCTGAGGCGAGTGCCGGTCCGGACTTCGTCCGACCTCTTGACCCGGGTGGTCCCGCAGGCCGCACTATGTGGCCTGTGGACCACCGTTCGGGCCGCTACGCCGAGTTCGAGGCCTTCGTCGCGGGCGCGGCGGGGCGGCTCCTGCGCGTCGCGGTCCTGCTGACGGCCGAGCCCGAGTCCGAGGCGCCCCTCGCGCGCGGCCTGCTCGGCGGCGCGCTGGCCCGTACGTACGCGCACTGGGGCCGCCTGCGCGGGGACGACCCGTACGACCACACCCGCCAGGAGCTCTGCGCCGCCTACGCCCGCGCCGCCCGGCGCCACCAGGGCGGTACGGGCTTACTCGCGCGGCTGGGTCCGCTGGAGCGGCTCGTCCTGGTACTGCGGATCTACGAGGGGGTCGCGGAGGAGGTCACCGCGGCGCAGCTGGGGCTACCGGTCGAGCGGGTCCGGGCGGTCTGCAACCGGGCGGTCGCCGCGATGCGGTCCCGGGAGGCGGCGTGAGCAGGGTCCCGGACCATAAGGAAGCCCAGGTCAGGCGGCTGCTGGAGGGCCCGTACCCGGTGGTCCCGGCCGGGCTCGCGGCCGGCGCGGCCGCCCGCGGGGAGCGGCTGCGGCGCAGGCGCCGGGCCCTGCGCAGGGCCTGCTGGACCCTGCTGTTCGCCGGGGTGGTGGCCTTCCTGGTGTGGGCCTCGCTGACCCAGGCCTGGACGACCCCGTCGAGCGGGATCTCCCCGCCGCTGGAGGGCTGGTAGGAGACCCGGGGTGGCGGTGGGGGGGGGGGGGGGGGGGGGGGGGGGGGGGGGGGGGAAAAAGGCGGGGGGGGGGGGGGGGGGGGGGGGGGGGGGGGAAGTGGGGCTGGGTG
>NZ_JBVJUY010000002.1:0-27833 GCF_055604165.1 Streptomyces sp. NPDC037242 | reverse complement strand
CTGCTTCTCGGGGGGGGTGGGTGGCTGCCTTGTGCTTGTTCCTTTCTTCCCCCCCCCCCCCCCCCCCCCCCCCCCCCCCCCCCCCCCGCTGCCGCGGAGTTTCGGGGGCTTCGGGTACTAGCCCAGCGCCTGCGTCAGGTCCGCGATGAGGTCGTCGGCGTTCTCGATGCCGACGGACAGGCGGATCAGGTCCGCCGGGACCTCCAGGGCCGAGCCGGCCACCGAGGCGTGGGTCATGCGGCCCGGGTGCTCGATCAGGGACTCGACGCCGCCGAGGGACTCGGCCAGGGTGAAGATCCGGGTGCGGCCGCAGATCGCGACGGCCTCCTCCTCGCCGCCCGCGACCCGGAAGGAGATCATCCCGCCGAAGTTGCGCATCTGCTTGGCGGCGATCTCGTGGCCGCGGTGCTCGGGCAGGCCCGGGTAGAGGATCTGGGTGACCTTCGGGTGGCGCTGGAGCACCTCGACGATCTTGCCGGCGTTCTCCGCGTGCCGGTCCATGCGCACCGCCAGCGTCTTGATGCCGCGCAGCACGACCCAGGAGTCGAAGGGGCCGGCGACGGCGCCCATCGCGTTCTGGTGGTAGGCCAGCTCCTCGCCGAGCGCCTCGTCGGCGGTGACGAGCGCGCCGCCGACCACGTCGGAGTGCCCGCCGATGTACTTGGTCAGCGAGTGCACGACCACGTCCGCACCTAGGGCCAGCGGCTGCTGGAGGTAGGGGGAGGCGAAGGTGTTGTCCACGACCAGCTTGGCGCCCGCCGTCCGCGCGATGTCGGCGACGACGGCGATGTCGGTGATGCCGAGCAGCGGGTTGGACGGGGTCTCGACCCAGATGACCTTGGTCTTCGGGGTGAGGGCGGCCCGTACGGACGCCGGGTCGGAGGTGTCGGCCACGGACCACTCGACGCCCCAGCGGGAGACGACCTTCGCGAAGAGGCGGAAGGTGCCGCCGTAGGCGTCGTTCGGGATGACCACGTGGTCGCCCGGGGAGAGCAGCGTACGCAGCAGGCAGTCCTCGGCGGCGAGCCCGGACGCGAAGGCGAGGCCGCGCCGGCCGCCCTCCAGCGCCGCGAGGTTCTCCTCCAGCGCGGTCCGGGTCGGGTTGCCGCTGCGGCTGTACTCGTAACCGCCGCGCAGTCCGCCGACACCGTCCTGCTTGTACGTGGACACCTGGTAGATCGGGGGCACGACCGCGCCGGTCAGCGGGTCCGCGGTGTTGCCCGCGTGGATCGCGCGGGTCTCGAAGCTCTGGTGCTCGTGGCTGTCGTCGCTCATGGGCAGATGCTATGCCCCGGGAACTGCCCGGACCTCCCCCGTATTGGCCTTCGGCCGGGTGCGTCTGGTTCGCTGGGGGGTATGGAGATTCTGTTGTTCCTGCTCGCGATGGGCCTGATCGTGGCCGCCGTCAGTCCGTACGTACGGCGCAGGCGCGGCGGGCTGCGCCTGGTCGCGCCCGGCAGCCCCGACGCCGCCGACCCCGCGGACTACGGGTTCGACCTGCAGGAGCACCTCGACATCCGGATCCCCGGGCCCGACCAGGACCTGATGGACGCCCTGGACAACGTGCAGCGCACCGGGCAGTGGCAGGCCGCCTCGGCCCTGCTGGCCGGGACCCCGAAGGAGGGCGAGCTGCGCTGGCAGCGCGTGCAGGCCTTCGGCGGCGCGGCGGCGCTGGAGCTGGTGCGGCAGCCGGGTGCGGGGGCGCAGTGGCTGAAGGCCTGGCGGCTGGACTCCCCGAAGGACGCGGGCGGCGCGCAGGTGCACGCGGAGCTGCTGGTGCAGCAGGCGTGGCGGCACTCGGGCGGCGTGGGCTCCGAGGACCACCGGATCATCCTGGAGGAGGCCCTGGACTCGTGCCGCAAGGCCGCGCTGCTGGCCCCCGGCGACCCGGTCCCGTACATCACCGAGCTCGCGATCGGACGGGCGCTCGGCTACTCGGAGGCGCAGTACGACGCGCTGTGGGCGCAGGTCATCGACCGGGCCCCGCAGCACATGGGCGCGCACCTGGCGGCGCTGAACTACTGGTGCGAGAAGTGGCACGGCTCGCGGGACAAGGCCGACGCCTTCACGCACGCGGCCGCGGCGCGCGCCCCGCAGGGTTCGCTGCTGGCGGCGCTGCCGCTGTTCGCGGTGTACGAGCACATCCCCGAGGTCGTCATGGTGCGCAGCTTCTGGGAGAGCGCGGTCGTGACGCGGGCGGTGGAGGGCGCGCTGTACGCGGTGGCGACCGCCCGGCAGGACGACCCGATGCTGGCGCACGTCCGGCACCTGCTGCTGTGGTGCCTGGTCAACATGGAGCGCTGGGCGGAGGCCATGGAGCAGGTGCGGCACGTCGACGGGTACGTGGGCGCCCTGCCGTGGTCGGCCTCGGCGGACCCGGCGGCCTCGTACGCGGTGTACCGGGCGTTGGCGGTGGCGGGCTACGAGGCGAACGGCGGCTCTCCGGCGACGCTGCCGCGGTGAGCTGCCGCGGTGATGCGAGGGAGAGGCGCTGACGGGGGGCTCCTGGGTGGGCCCCCTTCGCACGGGCAAAACCCCTACCCATAAGGTGCGCGTAAATACCGCACCATCCCGTGGGGGGATCTGTTCCATATGGGCGCTTCACTGCGCGCCTCGCGCGCCCTTGCCCTGCTCGCAGGCTTCTATCTGCTCGGCGTCGTACTGCTGGCCGTACTCGCCGGTATCGACATCGCGCTCGCGACGGCGGGGCTGCGCGGGCCGGCTCTCTTCAAGCTCCTCATCGTCTCCGTCGTCCTCGCCGTCCCGATCGTGCGCGGCATGTTCATGCTCCGCACGCCCAAGGGCGACCCCATCCCCGGCGTCCCCGTCACCGAGCAGCAGGAACCCGTCCTGTGGCGCACGGTGCGCGAGGTCGCCGAACAGGTCGGCACCCGCGCGCCCGACGAGATCGTGCTGATCGCCGAGGTCAACGCGGCCGTCAGCGAGGACTCCAAGCTGCTCGGCCTGCTGCCCGGCACCCGCCGGCTCTACATCGGGCTTCCCCTGATGACGGGCCTGGACGAGATGCAGCTGCGCGCCGTGCTCGCGCACGAGATGGGCCACTACGCCAACCTCGACACCCGCCTCACCCCGCTGATCGCGCGCGGCCGAGCCCAACTGCTGCGTACCATCGGGCACTTCCACGACCGGGCCGACGCCAAGGTCGCCAAGGAGCGTGCGAAGCAGGAGAAGAAGGCCGGGAAGCGGATCGCCGCGGGCAAGAAGGCCAAGGAGATCGACACCAGCGGCGACGGCGCCATGTACCGCGCGATGGCCTCGCTCTACACGGCGTACGGGAAGTTCTACCAGCGCGCCACCCTGTCCGGCGCCCGCCGCCAGGAGCTCGCCGCCGACCTCGCCTCCGTCCGGATCGCCGGCCGCGACTCGGCCGCCTCCGCGCTGCGCGAGCTCAACGCGATCGGCCCCGCGCAGGACTTCTACATGGACTCCTACGCCACGCTCGGCGTCGGCGCGCAGCTGCTGCCCCGGCCCGGCCAGGTCTTCGGCGGCCTGCGCCACCTGCTCGACGCCCGCTCGGAAGAGCTGGACGACCTGCGCAGCGAGCTGTCGACCGAGCCCGCCTCCCCGTACGACTCCCACCCCGCGCTCGCCGAGCGCGTGGCCATCATCGAGGCCCTGCCCGACGACGGCCGCGGCGGCCAGGCGGCCCGTCCGTCCCTGGAGCTGCTGTCCGACGCGGACGCGTCGATGGCCGCGCTGGAGCAGGCCGTGCTGAGCCCGGAGGCGCTCGCGCTGAAGCGGGTGGACTGGGCGGACCTGGTGCAGGAGAGCATGACCCGGTACGTCGGCGAGGGCGCCGAGGAGATCCGCGAGGCCTTCGCCGCCGAGGGCGCGGGGCCGGACCTGGCCGCGCTGCTGGCCGCGATCGACGCCGACCCGGCGGTGCGCTGGCGCATCGCGGAACGCTTCCCGAAGTCCGAGGAGGCGGCCGCGGCGAGCGGCCGCACGGCCCGCGAGTTCGCCCGCCCCGTGCTGCGGCGCGCGCTGAACCAGCTGGTCACTGTCGAGCTGACGGCTCGCGGCAGCGCCCACTGGAAGCTGTCCTGGTCCGACTCGGCGACGCTGAGCTACCCGGCGGAGGGCTTCGAGGAGCAGCTGACCGCCGCCCTGGAGTCGGCCGTGGCGGACCGGCCCGACACCGAACCCCTGCGAAAGCTGGTGCTCGCCCCGTGATCGGTCTCTACATCCTCGGCCTGCTCCTGCTGGCCGGTGCGTTCAAGTTCCTGCGGGGCGTCTACTTCATCCGCAAGGCGAAGCGGCTGGAAGCCGAGATCGGGACGCTGAACGCCAGTACGGAAGCGATCAAGGCCGGGCAGGAGGCCGAGAAGGCGGCCGCGGTCGTCGCGCTGGGCTTCGTGGCGGAAGCCGACCTCGACACCGAGAACCCCGCGCCGGTGCCGCCGGAGCGGGCCGCCGCCCTGGAGGCGGTCCGGTCGGGCGACTGGGAGGCGGGCGCCGCGTACATCGAGGAGGCCGGGCAGGACTGGCACGAGCGCATGGAGCGGGTCCGCCCGCTCGCCGAGGCGGCCGCCGAGGACGACGCCTGGCTGCTGGCCTGGCGCGCGGCGCGGCCCACGGACCCCACGGCGGCCCTGGTCGACGCCGACACCGCGATCATGGTGGCGTGGAACGTACGCGGGGGCCAGTCGGGCAGCCGCACCACCCAGGAGCAGTTCCGGCTCTTCCGCGAACTGCTCGTCAAGGCGCAGGAGGCGGCCCACGAGGCCCAGCGCCTCGCCGACCCGGCGGACCCGACCCCGTACATCGTGGAGCAGCCCATCGGGCAGGGCCTGGGCTACTCGCACGAGCGGTACCGGGAGCTGTGGGAGCAGGTCGTCAAGCGCGACCCGAAGGTGCTGTGGTCCCACATCAGCGGGCAGCAGTACTGGTGCCGCAAGTGGCGCGGCTCGCACGAGCTGGCGCTCGCCTTCGCGCGGGAGTCGGCGGCCGCCGGGGAGCCCGGTGACCTGCTGTCGCTGCTGCCTCTGATCGCGTACTTCGAGCAGGAGACGGACGAGAGCGACCTGGCGGCCGAGACGTTCTTCAAGGAGCCGGAGATCGTCGCCGCGGTGGACGCGGCGCTGCTGGACCTGGCGGCGGCCGGGGACGACCACCCCGGGACGGCGCGCATGCGGCACATGCTGGCGTACCTGCTGTTCTGGCAGGACCGCGACGAGCAGGCGGTCGAGCAGTTCCGCCACATCGACGGGTACATCGGCGCCCTTCCGTGGTCCTACGCGGGTTCGCCGAAGCGCCGGTACCTGTACGCCCGCGACTGGGCCGTGGGCGTGACGACGCCGGGCCTCTGACGGGTAGCGCGTAAGGGTCGGGGCGGTTCGGGGGCGGGTCGGGGAATCCCGGCCCGCCCCCGGCCGTTGTCAGGACTACCAAGGAGGGAATCCATGTTCTCGTACCGCCGCACGCCCGAGCTCGTCACCCGCGAGGAGGCCCTGAAGGGCCGCGCGGAGCCTCTCTTCGCCGTGCCCGAGCGCCACACCGTACTCGGCAACCCGCTGGCCGGCCCGTACCCGGAAGGCCTGGAAGTCGCGGACTTCGGGCTGGGCTGCTTCTGGGGCGCGGAGCGCAAGTTCTGGCAGACCCCCGGAGTGTGGACCACCCTGGCCGGGTACCAGGGCGGCCACACCGAGAACCCGACGTACGAGGAGGTGTGCTCGGGCCTCACCGGCCACACCGAGGTCGTCCGCGTGGTCTTCGACCCCTCGCAGGTCTCGTACGCGACCCTCCTGAAGCTGTTCTGGGAGTCCCACGACCCCACCCAGGGCTTCCGCCAGGGCAACGACGTCGGCACCCAGTACCGCTCGGCGGTCTACACCCACTCCCCCGCCCACCAGGCCACGGCCGAGGCCTCCCGGGACGCGTACCAGCAGGTCCTCACGTCCTCGGGCTACGGCGCGATCACCACGGCGGTACTCCCCGCCTCGGAACGCCCGTTCTGGCCGGCGGAGGCCTACCACCAGCAGTACCTCGACCGCAACATCAACGGCTACTGCGGCATCGGCGGCACGGGCGTGGCCTGCCCCATAGGCATCGCCGAGGCTCCTGGCGAGTGACCCCCTCGCTTGCCGACCCCGCACATGAGCGGCTGACCTGGCTCTGGCAGGACCGGACACCTGCCGGGCCGCTGCTCCCGCATTGGCTGAAGACGGCGTACGCCGACAGGTGGGTGCGCTTCCACAGCCTGCCGGGGTCGAAACGCTACGCGGAGGACGAAGCCGAGTACGCGGTCCTCCTCGACCGGTACAACACGGTCCTCGACGAGCTCTTCGCGAGCGGCGAGGTGTACGTGGTGACCACCGACTGGACCGACCCGTCCGAGCCGACGGACTGGTCGGCCCACCGCGCCGCCCTCCACCCGGAGGGCACGCTGTGGACCACCCTGGACGACACCGCCGATCCGGACCCGGACTTCCACACGCGCTGGTACTTCTACGCTGACCACCGCCCCTGGCGGCGCGGCTGCCTCGACCCGCTCCTCCGTGCCGTCGCGGACGACGCCCTGTGCGGCATCTTCGTGACGGACACCGACCTCACCCGGATCCACCACCCGTACGACGGCGGCGCCGACGTCATCCTCGCCACCTCTGAGGAACGCGACCGGCTCCGCCACCGCCACACCGACTGGCTGTCCTCCCACCCCTCCGGATACTGATCAGGACGGGTCGCAGCCGTAGACCCGCATCGCGTCCAGGTGGAGCTCGTACGGGCCGAAGCAGTCCGCGGCGAGGGTGGCCACCCTGGCGCCACAGGGGCAGGCACGGTTCAGTCCCCCGTCGCCGGACGGACCGCAGCATCCGCCGCCTGGTCCGGATGCAGCATGTACGGGGCTCCCCAGGGTTGGGGCTCGACTCCGTATTGGCCCTGCGGCATCGTGGCCGGCGCCAGCCGACTCCCCTTGTCGCGTTCTTCGTCGTCGGGCACTGAGGGAACGGCAGGCAGCGGAGTCAGGTCTGGCGTAAGGCTGCCGCCGCACTCGGCACACAGGAACCTCCATGCTGCCGTTGTAGCCGCCGCATACGTCCCGACGCATCCGGACTCACGGGTGACTCGGCGGCCCGCAGGGCCCGCGCCGAAGCCACCGAGGCCATCGAGGCCGGCACCACCACACTCAGGCTCTTCCTGATCTGCGAGCACACACTCCGGTGGCGCATCAGCGAGCCTGCGGTCATGGCGCTCCAGCTGCCCGACCGGCTCGTGTCCGTGTCCCGTCTGCCCAACGTCTCACTGGGTGTCAATGCGCGCACACAAAGCTAGAGTTGCGCATTGCTCTCACCGCGCAACATGAACCAAGGAAGGGACTTCCGTTTGACCAACATCACTGCTCGCGATTGGAGTCGCGCGCAAGCCGCCAAGGCTCTGGTCTGGAGCGAAGAGCGATGGCAGCGCGTTTCCACAATACTTGGCTTGGAAATTTAGAATCAGGACCCGACCAAGGCCACGCGCGGGCAGCGGTAGTCCACATCCACAAGACGAATGAAGGGGCACCAGCCAGATGGCGGTGCCCCTTTCCGTTTCGGCTCCCCGTCAGTCCCGCCACTTGGGGACCAGCAGGTCAGGGTTGAACGGGCGCCGGCCTCCGCCACCCACAGGCAGGACGATCACCGCATGCAGAGCCTCCCTGATCATGGCACGCTTCTGCGCCAGGTCCAGCTGGCCGGAGGTCCAGCGCTCGCGCACGTCTCCGGTTACTTCGGCTGCGCGCTGCTGCTTGAGGACGTGACGGGTACGGTCCGCACGGAGTTCCTTGACTCGCGCTTCCATCCTCTGATTCTCAGGGAAGAACAACTCGTCCGAGATCTGGTCCTCCTGCCACGCCTGGAGCAGCTTGCGCTGCTTCTCCGTCAGGCGGGCCAGCTCTTCCTCTCCCGCCCATTTATCGTCCACATGCTTTGCCCCGGCCGCCCGTTCCTCCAACTTCGCGAGGACTGCCTCTGTGATGAACTCGTCAGTCTTGGCACCATTGCGCCCCGTGCCACCGCAGCCGCCCATTTCCTTGCTGGGGCACTGGTAGAGATAGCCACCGGAAAGGTCCGGTCGGGCAGTTGCGCGGAGCGGCGCGTTGCAGATCTGTCCGTCTGCACCAGGCTTTCCGCATCGTAGGATTCCCGTCAGCAGGTAGGACGGAGTTCGGTAGTCAGTGACCGATCCGTCGGACTTCACGTTGGGTCCGACGCGCGCCGAGAAGACAGCGTCGATAGCCATCCACTCCTTCGGCGTGATGATTGACTCCCAGCGGCCCACGACCGGCATGCCGTTGGCATCACGCACCAGCTCGCCGTTGTGCTTCCGCCAGCCGCACAGCCGCGGGTTCCACAGCGCGAGCTTGAGCGAGCGGCTCGCCCACTCCTTGTCGTTGACCGTGCGGACGCCGGCCTCCCGCCACTCGCGGAGGATCGAGTGCATGGACTTGCCCGCGATCACCTCGCGGGCGCCCTTCGCCAGCCGCGCCGCTTCCTCCGGCTCCAGCGTGAGCTTGTCGTCCTTCCAACCGAACGGACGCTTGCCGCCCACCGGGATGCCCAGCTCCGCGCGGGCGCGATGCGAGCGGCGCGCACGCCGCTGCATCTTGCGCACCTCCATCTTGGAGATGACGACGCCGAAGAGGCCCATCGACTCTACGTCCTCGCTGTAGAGGTTCTTCGACCCCTTGGCGTCGGCGTAGAGCCGTCCTTCCTCGTACGTGAGCGCGTCCACGAACCGCTCATAGTCGCCCGCCCGGCGCGTGAGCCGGTCGTCCGCGACCACGATGACGCCGCGCACCGGCTGACCATCCGGCATATGGCCCGACTTGAGCGCCTTCACCATGGCCTCGAAGTCCGGGCGGACCACAGCCGCCTTGGCCGCCGACAGGTCGTTGTCGGTGTAGCGGTGCACGATCGTCCAACCGAGACGGGCCGCCGTCTCTCCGTTCACCTTGTGCTGGTCCTCGACGCCGTGGCCGTCCCTGGCTGTGTCGGCGGAGATACGGGCGTACGAGACAACCGGGATCACCGGTGCCGCTTCGTTCACTTCCCACCCCTTTTACGAAGAGTCATTAATTCTACGCAACAAGAAGGGGTGTTACCAGCAATACCTGGATAAGAACCCGGCAGGCTACTGCGGCATCGGCGGCACGGGCGTCTCCTGCCCCATCGGCGTGGCCCGCGCCGCGGCGGCCGACCACCGCCCCGCCCGCCCCTGCCCGCCCGACCGACCCGAGGTGGGACGCGGGGATTTGGGTGTCAACTCGGCTCTGACAGACCGCGGTTGGCGTTCGTGGGTGGGCCAGGGGTTACGGGGGCGGGGTAGCGGTACGCGCTCGGCGAGCGGCTCGGCAGTGGGGCCATAGGGGAGGTCTAGCGGGCCCGTGACGGGGTGTTGGAGCAGGACGTGGCCGTCAAGATCCTGTTGACGGCGCTGCTGGACGACCCCACGTTCGCCGCGCGCTTCCGGCGGGAGGCCGCCGGGGAGGCGGAACCCGTACCGCCCACGCCCATACCCGTCCCCGCAACCGCGCCCCAGCCCGCGGCGGCACCCGCACCGCGCGCCCGCCGGGGCCGGACCATCGCCCTGTTCATGCCCGTCGTGGTCGTGGTGGGCGTCGGCACCACGCTGTACATCGACCGGGCGCCGATCAGCACGACGCGCAGGCGCCCGGCCCGAGTCCCGTGGTGTCCACGGCGGCCCCCGGCTGCTCCGCGTCGCCCGGCGGCACGGCGAGTGCGGCCGCCGGCCCGCGGGGCGAGCCCCGGCTCGGCGCCCTCCCCCGACGGCGGCAACCCGGCAGCGGGCCAGACCCCCGGTCCGGGCCCGGGCACGGCTCAGGGCAACGCCGGCGGCTCGGGCAACAAGCCCGCTCCCCCGCCCGCCACCCAGGCCCCGACCGCCCCGCGGGGCTGCGGCGGCGCGGCCGGGACCTTCGCCTGGAGGCTGGAGAAGGCGCCCACCTCGGGGGCGTACTACATCAAGGACGACCGCGGCGTGCAGTGCATGACCGACAACGGGCCCGGAAACGAGTTGACCGTCGTCAACTGCACCCCCGGACTCAAGACCCAGCAGTGGTACGCCCCTAAGCCGTCTCTTGCCGAGACCGGGTCCTGTCGGTGGGGTGCCGTAGCTTCGGCGGCATGATCTCCAAGCCGACGAACCAGACCGCAGGCCCCTACGATGCGGCCTTCCTGCCCCGGCTGCGCATGTCCTTCCGGGCTGCGCCCGGGCCGGTCACGGAACCGGTGTCGAAGTTCGGCGGGCAGCCTGTCTGGCTGGACGGGCCGGCGTGGCCGGTGCATCCGCTTACGGGTGAGCCGCTCGTGTTCATCGGCCAGTTCCGGGTGCCGGGGAACGAGGTACGCCTCGCCTACTTGTTCCTGCACGAGGACGGCATGGACATGGGTGGCACCGCGGCGGAGGACGGGGAGGCCGTCGTTCTGGTCCAGCCAGGTGGGCGGATACCGTCCTTCGCGTCGATCGGGTGCCCCAGCACCGAGGGGCGAACCCTGTGGCGATGGGGTCCGGACGGCACGGAAGTCCCCGTCGAATGGCTGATGGACCTGGTGCCGATGCCGCCGGAAGCTGACGAGGCGGCGAACCAGGCGGCCGCCTGCTCCCGGTACCTGCGAGGCGAGGGCCCAAAGGTCGAGTTCCCCGAGGAGGACTGGCCGAAGGACTTCCTCGGGGGCGAGCCGCTCTACCCCAACCACCAGGCCTTCGGTATCGATGCCTCCTGGCTGTTCCTCTGCCAGTTCGAGGACAGGGGTGAGTCGGAGGAGGACCCGTTCTTCCTCAACTTCGGCTACGGAAGCGGCTTCCTCTTCCTCAGCTCCGACCACCTCGAAGGCCGGTTCATGTGGGACTGCAGCTAGGCCGGGGCCCCCCTTTCCGGGCCCCCGCGGCGTGTTGGTGGGCTCGGGCGATGGTGGCGTCGGCCGCGACGACCCCGGACAGGTCGCCTTCGGCGTCGGCTAGCAGTCGATCACCTGCCGGTGGTCACGCCACCGTCCGCCCCCGCCGAGGCGTCCTGGCCGGCGGCAACCCGTTCAGATCGTCGAGGCGTCGATGACGAAGCGGTAGCGGACGTCGCCCGCCTGCACCCGCTCGTAGGCCTCGTTGATCTCGTCGGCGCCGATCACCTCGATCTCGGAGCCCAGCCCGTGCTCCGCGCAGAAGTCGAGCATCTCCTGGGTCTCGGCGATCCCGCCGATCATCGAGCCGGCCAGCGTCTTGCGGCCGCCGATGACGGAGAACAGGTTCAGCGCGACCGGCTCCTCCGGGGCGCCGACGTTCACCAGCGCGCCGTCCACCTTCAGCAGGCCGAGGTAGGCGTCGAAGCCGAGGGGCGCGGAGACGGTGGAGACGATCAGGTCGAAGCTGCCGGCGAGCTCCTCGAAGGTGGCCTCGTCGTTCGTGGCGTGGAAGTGGTCGGCGCCGAGCTTCAGCCCGTCCTCCTGCTTGCGCAGGGTCTGCGACAGCACGGTTACCTCCGCGCCCAGGGCGTGCGCGATCTTGACGCCCATGTGGCCGAGGCCGCCGAGACCGACGATCGCGACCTTCTTGCCGGGGCCCGCCCCCCAGTGCTTGAGCGGTGAGTAGAGGGTGATGCCGGCGCACAGCAGCGGGGCGGCGACGTCGAGGGCGAGGCCGTCGGGGATCCGGACGGTGTAGTTCTCGTCGACGACGATGTGGGTGGAGTAGCCGCCGTAGGTGGGCTCACCGCTCTTGTCGAGGGCGTTGTACGTGCCGGTCATGCCCTTGGCGCAGTACTGCTCCTGCCCGCGCAGGCAGTACTCGCACTCCCGGCAGGAGTCGACGAAGCAGCCGACGCCGACCCGGTCGCCCACCGCGAACCGGGTGACGCCCGGGCCGACCTCGGTGACGACGCCGGCGATCTCGTGGCCCGGGACCATGGGGTAGATGCCCTCGCCCCAGCCGTCGGTGACCTGGTGGATGTCGGAGTGGCAGATGCCCGCGTACTTGATGGCGATGAGCACGTCGTGCTCGCCGACCGGACGGCGCGGGACGGTGGTGCGCTCCAGCGGGGCCTTGGGGGCGGGGGCGGCGACGGCGGCAACGCGGGTGACGGGCGTGACTGACATGGGGGTGCTCCTCGGAACGGTCTGGGGTGTTTCCCAGCCTGCCGGACCCGGGGGCCGCCACCCAGCTCCCTGTCCTGCCCTGTTCTGCCTAGGACTGGCGTGCCTACCCCTGGCAGGGTCAGGCACGGCCCGCCGTCCGCAGCGCCGCGCGGCGATACTGGGGTGCATGGACCAGCCTGACCAGCGAGCCGAGCTCGGCGAGTTCCTCCGCACCCGGCGGGCGCGGCTGCGCCCCGAGGACGTGGGCCTGCCCGACCACGGGCGCCACCGACGGGTTCCCGGGCTGCGCCGCGAGGAGCTGGCGATGCTGGCCGGCGTGTCGGTCGCGTACTACACGCGCCTGGAGCAGGGCAGCGGGCACAACGTGTCGGCGGAGATCCTGGACGCCATCGCGCGGGCGCTGCGCCTGGGCGACACCGAGACCGAGCACCTCAACCACCTGGCGCAGCCCAGGCCCCGCAAGCGGCGTACGGCTCCGCGCCCGCAGCAGGTCCGGCCGGGGCTGCGGACGCTGCTGGACGCCATGGAGGACGTACCGGCGTACCTGGTGGGGCGGCGCCAGGACGTCCTCGGCTGGAACCGGCTGGCCGCGGCGGTGTTCGGCGACTTCGGCGCGGTGCCGCCGAAGGAGCGCAACCTGGTGCGCCTCGCGTTCCTCGACCCGGCGACGGTGGAGCTGTTCGCGGACTGGGAGTGCCGGGCGTGCGAGGTGGTGAGCAACCTGCGCGTGTACGCGGGCACGCACCCGGACGACGAGCAGTTGTCGGCGCTGGTGGGCGAGCTGTCGGTGAAGAACGAGGAGTTCCGGCGGCTGTGGGCCGCGCACACCGTGGGCGACAACAAGACCCACGGTGTGAAGCGGCTGCGGCATCCGCTGGTGGGCGAGCTGGACCTGTCCTTCGAGACGCTGGCCCTCCCCGACGACTCGGCGCAGTTCCTGGTCACCTACCACGCGGCCCCGGGCTCGCCCTCGGCGGACGCGCTGCGGCTCCTGTCGTCGTGGTCGGCCCCCTCGGCCCCCGCCTCCGACTCCGCCCCGGCCGCCCAGCCGGTCCCGCCCGCGGCGGACCGGCCCGCTACAGCTTGAGCTGGAAGTACGCCGTGGCGCGCTCGCGCCGGTAGCCCAGGGACTCGTTCACCGTACGCATCGGGGTGTTCTCGTCCGCCACCGTGGTGGCGATCTGCCGCAGGCCCGGATACCGCTGCGCCGCCAGTTCCAGCATGCGCAGCTTCACCGCGCGGCCGAGGCCGCGGCCGCGGTGGGCGGGGACGACGACCGTGTCGTACTGGAAGGCGCGCTCGCCGCCGGGGTCGGGCAGGACCAGCGCGGTGTACGCCGCCACCTCGCCCGACGCGGTCACCGCCGCGACCGTCGTCACCTCGCCGCCCCGGTCCAGGATCAGCTGGTACGCCGCGTGCAGGCGCTCCGGCGTCCAGGACTCGATCTGATACGCCACGTCCCCCATGGGTGCGTCCTCCATCGCCCCGTGCGCCCCGGCCACCGGCCGCGCCCAGTCGTCGGACACCAGGCCGTGCCAGGCGCGCAGCTCGTACCCTGGGGTGACTTCCTGTACGAGCTGTACCTGCTGGACGTGCTGTACGTACCAGGCCATCGGCAGGACGTTGCGGAACCCGAGGGACTCCGCGAACGCCTGCCCGGGGCCGCCGAGATCCACCATCGCCTCGACCGAGGTCCGCCCCTGCGCGAGGAGTTCCTCGCGGACCCGCTGCCACAGGGCCGTGCCGATGCCCTGTCGGCGCACGTCCGGACGGACCGCCAGCACGTCGAGGATCGCGGTGTGGCTGTTGGCCTCGTCCGTGAGCAGCAGCCCGGCCACGGCCGCGCTGCCGTCCGCGATCCAGAGCGCGGCCCGGCCGCGGGCCGGCGGCACCTGGAGCCGGCCGGCGATCTCCACCCGGGTCGGCGCGGGCACGCCCGGCAGATCGGCGGCGTGGGCCGCGGCCACGGTCGCGGCCCAGCCGTCCACCTCGGCGTCGGTCGGGGGCCCGGAGAGCTTCCTGATCGTCATCCCACGGACCCTAGCCGTGGCCCCGCGCCGCCGCTCAGGCGTTTTCGGTCACCGTCACCTTGCCGCGCCGGATCGTCGCCACCCGCGGTGCCCGCTTGGCCAGCGCGCTGTCGTGCGTGACCATCACGAAGGTCAGCCCGTGCTCCTTCCACAGCCCTTCCAGCAGGTCCATGACCTCGTCCCGCATGGACTCGTCGAGGTTGCCGGTCGGCTCGTCGGCCAGCAGCACCTTCGGCCGCTTCACCAGGGCCCGCGCGATGGCGACGCGCTGCTGCTGCCCTCCGGACATCTCCCCGGGCACGTGGCCCATCCGTTCGCCCAGGCCGACCGACGCCAGCGCCTCGGCGGCCCGCTCGCGCCGCTCGCGCGCCTTGAGGCCGAGCGGGACCAGCGCCGTCTCGACGTTCTCCTGCGCGGTCAGGGTCGGGATCAGGTTGAAGGACTGGAACACGAAGCCGATGTTCTCCGCCCGGACCCGGGTGAGCCGCGCCTCCGACACCGTGGCCAGGTCCAGTCCGTCGAGCACGACCTGGCCCGCCGTGGGCCGGTCGAGCGCCCCGAGCATCTGGAGCAGGGTGGACTTGCCGCCGCCCGTGGGTCCCTGGATGACGAGCCGGCCGCCGTCCTCGATGGTCAGGTCCACCCCGGCCAGCGCGTCGATGGTTTCCTTGCCGCGCCGGTAGCTCTTGGTCACACCGGTGAGTCGGTACATCTCGCTCGTTCCTCGTTCCTCGTTCACTCGTCGATTGGTGCGTGGGGGCCGGCTATTCGACGCGCCGCAGCGCGTCCGCCGGGCGCAGCCTGGAGGCGCGCCAGCCGCCGAAGCCGCCCGCGATCAGCCCGCCCGCGACGGCGAGGGCGACGGCCACGCCGATGGTGGCGAGCGAGACGGGCGCGGTGAGCGCGACGTCGAGGGCCTTGCCGGCGGCCTGGCGGGCGGGCCCGGCGAAGCCACCGCCACCACCGCCGCCCGAGGCCCGGCCGCCACCGCCGCCTCCGCCGCCCGCGAGCTGCGCCGTCAGCGTCGGGCTGAGCGCGGTGATGGCGTACGCGGCGCCGAGTCCGAGCCCGATGCCCAGTACGCCGCCGAGCAGGCCGTTGACCAGGGCCTCTCCGGCGACCTGGCGGGTGACGCGGCCGCTCTTCCAGCCGAGCGCCTTGAGGGTGCCGAACTCGCGGACGCGCCGCGAGACGGCCGAGGAGGTGAGGAGTCCCGCGACGAGGAAGGCGGCCAGCAGGACGGCGTACGAGAGCCACTTGCCGACCGTGGAGGCGAGCGAGGCGGCGGTGGAGAGCGAGCCGGAGACCGTGTCGGCGAGGTCGGCCGAGGTGGTGACGGTGGTGTCCGGGACGTTCTTCTGGATGGCCGCCTTCACGGCGTCGAGGCTCTGGGAGTCCTTGGCCTGCACGTAGACCGTGGTGATCTTGTCGGCGGTCCCGGCGAGCGTCTGGGCCTGCTTGAGCGGGAGGTACACGTTCGCCGCGGCGTCCCCGCTGTCCGCAGTGGCGATGCCGACGACCTTGAACTTGGAGTTCTTGACGGTCACTTCGGAGTCCACGGCCAGCTTGTTCTGCTGGGCGTACGCGCTGTCGACGACGGCGACGGCCGCGTCGCTCTCGCCCGCCTGGAATCCCCGGCCGGAGGTGATCTTCGAGGTGGTGAGGGGGCCGAGCGCCGGCTGCGTGACGTCCGTGCCGTACACGGTGAAGGAGTTGACGTCGAAGTCGGCGCCGCCGCCCTGGACCGTGCCGCTCGAACCACCCGTGGCGCCGCCGGCGCCGCCACCCGTCGCGCCGGGCTTGGCCGGGGTGGTGGTGGCGCCCTCGGCGCGTTTGAACTCGCCGCGCCTGAACTGCCCGTTGACCTTCATCACCTGGAGGCTGAGTCCGCCGACGGCCTTCGCGACGCCGCTCTGCCCGGACACCTGGCCGACGGTGGCGGCGTCGAGGGTCTGGAAGCCCTGCGGCATCACCATGTCGCTGCTCTGCTCGGCGTCCGCGTTCGCGTCGTCCTCGCCCTTGGCGTCGAACTGGAACCGGGGGCGGGCCGCGGCGCCGCCCTCGCCGGGCGGGGTCTGGGCCTTGGTGACGGTCATGTCCGTGCCCAGCCCGTACAGCGACTGGAGGACCTTGCCCTGCGCCTGCGTCATGCCCGCCGAGACGGAGCTGACGACGATGACGAGGGCGATGCCCAGGGCGAGCCCGGAGGCGACGACGAGCGCCGCCTTCCTGCGGCGGCGCAACTCGCGCCGGAGGTAGGTGAAGAACATGCGGCCGAAACTAGGCAGCGGCCCTGATCGCCGGATAAGCCTCGGATAAGAGTCGGATGAGAAGGCGGGGGAAGAAGGGGCAGACGGCAGGCGGACGCAAAACACGGACGGCGGGGAACCCGGTGAAGGGTTCCCCGCCGTCCGCCGGGGTTCAGTCGCTGCGGTGCGTCAGACGGCCGAGCCGGCCTTCCAGTCCGCCCAGCTCATGTTCCAGCCGTTGAGGCCGTTGTCGGGCTTGATGGTCTTGTCCGGGGAGTTGACCACGACGACCACGTCGCCGATGAGCGAGTTGTCGTAGAACCAGGCCGCCGGCTGGTTGGGGTCGCCAGCGCCCTTGACGTCGTTCAGGCCGACACAGCCGTGGCTGGTGTTGGCGCTGCCGAAGACCGAGTCGGCGCCCCAGTAATTGCCGTGGATGAAGGTGCCGGAGTTCGACAGCCGCATCGCGTGCGGGACGTCCTTGATGTCGTACTCGCCCTTGCCGTCGTCATCGGTGAAGCCGACGGTGGCGCCGTTCATCCGGGTCTCCTTGAACTTCTCGGAGATCACCATCTGGCCGTTGTACGTGGGGTTCTCCGGGGCGCCCGCCGAGATCAGGATGGTCTTGACGACGGCGCCGTCGCGGGTGACCGTCATCTTCTTCGACTTCGCGTCCACCGTGGAGACCTGGCTGCGGCCGATCTTGAAGGTGACGGTGCGGTTCTGCACGCCCTGGATGCCGGGAGCGCCCTGCACCCCGTCCAGCGCCATCTTCAGCGTGACGGTGGAGTTCGCCGTCCAGTACTTCTCCGGGCGGAAGTCCAGGCGCTGCGTGCTGAACCAGTGCCCCACGACCTCCTGGCCGCTGCTGGAGGTGACGTTGATGGCCGCCTGGACGGCCTTCTTGTCCTTGATCGGCTTGTTGAAGGTGATCGAGACCGGCATGCCCACGCCGACGGTCTTGCCCTCCTCCGGGATGAAGGAGCCGACGAAGCTGTTCTCCGGCGAGACGGTGGTGAAGGAGGCGTTCTCGTGCGCCTCGCGGCCCGCCTCGTCCTTCGCCGTCGCCGACAGGGCGTACTTCGTGGAGCGCTTCAGCGCGGCGTCCGGCTTCCAGCTCTTGCCGTCGGCGGCTATCTTGCCGGCCACGGCCGCGCCGTCGGAGGTCTTCAGCTCGACCTGGGTGAGGGTTCCGTCACTGACGGCCACGTTCGCGGCGTCGTTCAGGCCGACGTTGGTGGCGCCGTCCTTCGGCGTGATGGTTATTCGGGCCTTGGACGTGTCCTTGGCCGCCGCCGCGTCGACGTCCGCCTGGGACTTCGCGGATGCTTCCCCGCTGCCCTTGGGCTGGTCGCCGCCCCCGTCGTTGCAGGCCGAGAGCATCAGTACGCCACCGAGCACGGCGGATATGGCCACCAGGGACCTTCTCCGTCGCTTGCTGTCCGTCCTCACACGCCACTCCATCGTTGCCGGAACCCCGTACATCCCCGGGCAGGGGGACAGAGCCCCCTGCCTCGTTGTGACAACGCGTTCACGGCCCGGAACGGTTCCGCATCCCGTTGGGATGTGGTCCATCCCACGGTCAGGCGTTGTCGGTCTCTTCGTCGAAGTCCCCATCTTCCTCGCCGAGGTCCCACTCCATTGACTCGGGGTCGTATTCCACGGACTCGCTGCTCCAGGAGGCCTGCGCCAGCTCCACTCCCGGGATCTCCGCGACCAGGTCGGTGGGGTCCACCAGGTACGCCAGCGCCTCCGATTCGTCCTCCCGGACGGCGGCCTCCGCGTGGCCCCGCTCCTCGTCCGGCATGAATTCGTCGGCCTTGATGTGGGCGAGCGCGGCGTCGGTGAGTGCCGCGGAGTCCGGCACTTCCAGGACCAAATCGACCCGAAGCCGTACGTATCGTGATGTCTCAGAAGGGTTCATACGACGGAGAGTAAGCCCGCGGAACCCCCGACTTTCCCACGACCCGCCCCTTTCCGTAGCATCACCGCACGGGGCCAATTCGCTGCTGCCACAAGGGGGATCGCACCGTGTCCGCACGTCGATCGATGCTCACCGCTCTCGGAGCGACCACCCTCCTCGCCGTCCTGTGGTTCGTGCCATCGGCCAACGCCACCGCGCCCGGGCACGGCACGGACGCCTCCGGCGCGCCCTCCGACGGGCCCTCCGACGGGCCCTCCGACGGGCTGAGCGTGCAGAGCGCCGGGTCCGCCGAGCTCACCGGTTCCGGCGAGGCCACCCTCGGGCTCGCCGACACCGGCAGCATCGACACCACCCCGTACGTCCTCGGCGGCACGCTCTGCCTGGGCCTCGGGGCCGGCTTCGTGACCTTCTCCGTACGCCGCTCGCGCGCCCTGTAGGGGGCCTGCGCGGGCGGCGCCCGCAACGGCGAGGGGCCGCGCCCCGGGTCGTGTCCCCGGGCGCGGCCCCTGCCGTACGCACCTGCCCTACGCGAGCGGGCCCGTCACCTCTTCCACCGCGGCGACGAGAGCACCCGTACGGATGAACGCGTCGGCGGCGGCCAGGTCAGGCGCGAGGAAACGATCCGGCCCCGGGCCCTGGACACCCGCCGCCCGCGCCGCCGCGATGGCGGCCCGGCTGGCCGGGGCGGGGGTGAGCCCGTGGCGCAGCTCGATGGCGCGGGTGGCCGCGTACATCTCGACGGCGATGATCCGCGTCAGGTTGTCGATGGCGGTACGCAGCTTGCGCGCGGCCGACCACCCCATGGAGACGTGGTCCTCCTGCATGGCGGAGGAGGGGATCGAGTCGGCGGAGGCCGGCACGGCGAGCCGCTTCATCTCGCTGACCAGGGCGGCCTGCGTGTACTGGGCGATCATCAGACCGGAGTCCACACCGGCGTCGTCCGCGAGGAACGGCGGCAGGCCGTGGCTGCGGTTGTGGTCGAGCAGCCGGTCGGTACGGCGCTCGGCGATGGAGCCGAGGTCGGCGGCGGCGATGGCCAGGAAGTCCAGCACGTACGCGACGGGGGCGCCGTGGAAGTTGCCGTTGGACTCGACGCGCCCATCGGGCAGGACCACCGGGTTGTCGACGGCGGCGGCCAGCTCGCGGGAGGCGACCAGGGCGGCGTGCGCCATGGTGTCGCGGCCCGCGCCGGCCACCTGCGGGGCGCAGCGCACGGAGTACGCGTCCTGGACGCGGGGCGCCGACTCCTCCTGGAAGTGGCGGACGAGGCCGGAGCCCTCCAGCACGGCGGCCATGTTGGCGGCGGCCGCGCCCTGGCCCGGGTGCGGCCTTATGGCGTGCAGCTCGGGGGCGAGCACCTTCTCGGTGCCGAGCAGCGCCTCCAGGGTCATGGCTGCGGTGATGTCGGCGGCGGTGTACAGCTTGCCGAGGTCCGCGAGGGCCATGACCAGCATGCCGAGCATGCCGTCGGTGCCGTTGAGGAGGGCGAGGCCCTCCTTCTCGCGGAGCTCGACGGGCTTGATCCCGGCCTCGGCGAGCAGATCGCCGGCGGGGCGGACCGCCCCGTCCGGGCCCTCGGCGTCGCCCTCGCCCATGAGCGCGAGCGCGCAGTGGGAGAGCGGCGCGAGGTCGCCGGAGCAGCCCAGGGAGCCGTACTCGTGCACGACGGGGGTGATGCCCGCGTTGAGCATGTCGGCCATGGTCTGGGCGACGGAGGGCCGTACGCCGGTGTGGCCGGAGCAGACGGTCTTCAGGCGCAGGAACATCAGCGCGCGCACGACCTCGCGCTCGACGCGCGGGCCCATGCCGGCGGCGTGCGAGCGGACGATGTTGCGCTGGAGCTGCGCGCGCAGCTCGGGACTGATGTGCCGGGAGGCGAGGGCGCCGAACCCGGTGGACACCCCGTAGACGGGCTCGGGCTTGGCGGCCAGGGCGTCCACGATCTCGCGGGCGCGGGTGAGCGCTTCGAGCGCCTCGCCGGACAGTTCGACGCGTGCGTTGCCGCGGGCGACGGCGATGACGTCCTCGGCGGTGGTCCCGGATGTTCCCACCACGACAGTGTGCATATCCATATTCAGCACCCTACGGACTGAATCGCTTCATGTCACTAGCCTGCCGGCGGCGGGGTCACGGCACACCGCGGACATCCGTCGGACACCCCCTACGCCCGGCCGCGGAAGCGGCGGCGCTCCCCCATCGCCTCCTGCGCGGCGTCGGCGAGCCGCACCACGGCGGTGTCCCGCCCGGCGACGACGGGCTTCGGTGAGCGCGCGGCCTTGGCCTTGTACTGGGCGGCGTCGGCGAGCCGGAACAGCCGCCGGGAGGACTTGACCGGGCCGATGGGGTCCCCGGTGGAGGCCACGCCGCAGGCGACGCCCTCCCCCAGCTCCAGCTCGGCGGCACGTACGCACAGTTCCTCGGTCACCCGCACCACCTCGTCCGCGGGCGGCCCGACCCCCACGAGGCAGAACTCGTCGCCGCCCAGCCGGGCGACGAGCGCGCCGGGCAGCATGGCCCCGCACAGGCTCAGCACGGACCCGAACCGCTCCAGCAGCCGGTCGCCCATGGCGTGGCCGAGGGTGTCGTTGACCTTCTTCAGGCCGTTCAGGTCGCAGACGACCAGACTGACCACGGCCCCGGTCCGCCGGTGCTCCTCCAGGGCCTCGTCGAGCCGCATGTCCACGGCCCGCCGGTTCGCGAGGCCGGTCAGCGGGTCGGTGAAGGCCAGCCGGCGGGCCTCTTCGAGCCGCTCGTTCTGCGCGAGTCCGGCGGCGACGACCGCGGCCAGCACGGTCGCGAACTCGGCGTCGTCCTCGTCGAAGTCCGCCAGCCCCTCATCGCGGGCGACGTAGAGCTCGCCCCAGGCCCGCCCGCTGAGCACGATGGGCGCGACCACGCAGCTCCCGCGCCCGCGGCGGCGCAGGGCGTCCCCGCGCCGCCCGGGGCGGTCGCCGACCGCGCTCTCCACCCAGGCGTGCGGCCCGCCGCCTCCGACCCAGCGCTCGTGGAGGAACTCGGTGATCTCCGGGAAGTCGTGGACGGGGTAGGACTCGTCCTCGGGGAACTCCTCCTCGCCGACCCGGCGCTCGCCCTCGTTCACGAGCACCCGCAGGCGGCCGCGCTCGCGCTCCCAGGCGGAGATGGCGGCGAAGGACCCGTCCATCGCCAGCCTCGCCCCGCGCGCCGCGGCCCGCACACTGTCCCGTGGCACACACGCGGCGGCCATGGCCTGCGCGAGGCCCACGACGGCTCGCAGCCGCCCGTCGACTCCCATCACCCCAGGTTAGGGAGTTTTGTCTGATTTGGTGACAATTGGCGCGACTTTCGGTGGCACCAAGATCACAAAGAGTGAGACTCCATGTCTACTGCCCCGGCCAGTTCGGCCTGCGCTTCTCGTTGAACGCTGCTACACCCTCCGCCCGGTCGCCCGAGAAGGCCACCGTCCGCCAGGCCGCGTCCTCGATCTCCAGGCCGGCCGCCAGGTCCATCCCGTGCCCCAGCCGCAGCGCCCGCTTGGCGGCCCGCAGCCCGACCGGGGAGTTCGCGGCCATCCGCGCCGCCAGCGCCAGCGCCTCGGCCGTGTCCGTCCCGGCCGGGACCACCGAGTCCACCAGGCCCAGGGACAGTGCCTCGGCCGCCTCCACCCGGCGCGCCGTGAAGATCAGCTCGGCCGCGCGGGCCGCGCCCACCCGGCGGGGCAGCAGCTGAGTGCCGCCGCCGCCCGGGATCACGCCCACCGACACCTCCGGCAGGCCCACCACCGCGGTCTCGTCGGCCACGATCACGTCGCAGGCCAGCGCCAGCTCGAAGCCGCCGCCGAGGGCGAAGCCGTGCACGGCCGCGATGGTCGGCATCGGCAGCTCCAGTACGCCGCCGTACGCACCCCGCGTGGTCGGCCGCTGGCGCACCAGCTCCGCGTCCGACAGGGAGTTGCGCTCCTTGAGGTCCGCCCCGACGCAGAACGCCCTCTCGGCCGCGGAGGAGAGCACGACGACCCGTACCGCGGGATCCGCGGCCAGCTCGGCGCAGGCGGCCCCGATGGCCCGGGCCATCTCCGTCGACACCGCGTTCATCGCCTTCGGGCGGTCCAGCACCAGCTCGACGACCCCGTCGTCGCCATGGCGACGCACCGAAACGAACTCCGACCCAGACACCACAGCGGCCCTCCCGGTTAACGAACGTTATCCGGGGATCCTAGTGCTGCGACCGGCCGGCCGGACAGGGCCCTCAGGCCGTCGGCCGCTTCCGCCGCGTCAGCGACCACGGCTCCACGACGCCCAGCCCGCGCACCGGCCGCTGCCACATCGGCTGGAGCGCGAAGCGGTACCCGCCGCCGCCCTCCTCCGACTCGGCCTCCTTCTCCGAGACCGGCGCGGCGCCCGTACGCCCGAGCTCCTCCGCCATCGCCCCGTCCACCAGGACCGCGTCCTTCGGCGCTATGGACGTCAGCCGGCTCGCCAGGTTCACCGTCGTCCCGAACACGTCGCCCATCCGGGTCGTCACCGTGCCGAAGGCGATGCCGACGCGCAGCTCCGGCATCTGCGGATCGACCTCCATCGTCTCGATCAGCCGCAGCGCGATCTCCGCCGCCGTCGCCGCGTCGTCGGCGCAGTACAGCACCTCGTCGCCCAGCGTCTTGATCAGCCGGCCGCCGTGCGCCGCGACCAGGTCCGCCGCCGTCGTCTCGAAGGCCTCGACCAGCTCGCCGAGCTCCTCCTCCTCCAGCCGGCGCGTGAGCCGCGTGAAGCCCACCAGGTCCGCGAAGCCCACCGCGAGCCGCCGGTCGACCATCTCCTCGTCGTCCGCCACCTGCACCACGCGCCCGGTCGCGGCCGCCAGCTGGCGCCGCCACACGTAGACGAGGAACTCCTCCAGCTCGGGCAGCAGCAGCTCGACCAGCGGGTACGTGACCTCCGTACGGGTCATCCCCGGCTCCGGCGGCTCCGTCAGCCCCTCCAGGAAGGAGTCGATCTGCCACTCCGCGAGGCGCGCCGTGGTCTGCCCGGTGGAGCGCGCCACCTGCACCGCCATCGGCTCGCTCAGGAGCCCGGCCTCCACCAGGCCCGCCAGGCGGCGCAGCGCCAGTACGTCCGCCTCCGTCAGCGCCCTGGCCTGGCCGATGTCCGCGAAGCCCATGGCCCGCCAGAAGCGGGACGCGAGCTCCATCGAGACACCGGCGCTACGGGCCGCCTGGAAGGGGGTGTACCGGCGCTCGGCGCCCAGGATCAGCTGCTCCAGCCGGATCGCGAGCGGGTCGGCCGTCGGCTGCGCCGTGTGGTCGACCTCGTGGTGGGGAGTGTGCTGGTCTCGCCCGATCGGGGTGCCCGGACCGGAGGGCCCGGCGGGCCCGGCGGCGGACGCGCTGGACGTAGGGTCGTCGACGGTCAAGGGCCGCCTCCTGTCCATTCCGTGCGCACACTGCCCTGCCGAACCGGGTGATCACCGCGAGGACCGGGATCGCCTAAACCATACGGCAGGTGTGCCGTAGCTCACTCCCCACTCCCCGACCTCGTCCCGGGCTACCGGACCGAGCGCAGATGGACGACGTCCCCTGCCCCGACGGCTTCCCGCTCCCCGTCCGCCGTCCGCACGACGAGCCGCCCGTCCGCGTCCACCGCTTCGGCCGTCCCGGTGAGGGTGCGCCCGCCGGGCAGCTCGGCGCGCACGTGCTTGCCGAGGGTGGCGCAGCCCGCCGCGTACGTCTCCTGCAGGCCGCTGGCCGCCGGATCCCCGCCCGCCGCGCGCCAGTCCCCGTACCACTGCTCCAGGGAGCGCAGTACGGCCTTCAGCAGCGGGTCCCGGTCGGTGACGGCGGCCTTGGCCAGCGCGAGCGAACCGGCGGTGTCCACCGGCAGCTCGTCCTCGGTGAGGGTGACGTTGAGCCCGATGCCGATGACGACCCCGTCGCCGACGCGCTCGGCGAGGATCCCGCCGACCTTGCGCTCCTCGCCCTCCACACCGACCAGCAGGTCGTTGGGCCACTTGAGTGCGGTGTCCACCCCGGCGGCCCGCGACAGCCCGCTCGCGACGGCCACCCCGGCCAGCAGGGTCAGCCACCCCCAGCGCTCGGCGGGTACCTCCGGCCCCGGCTTCAGCAGCACGGAGAAGAACAGCCCGGACCGCGCCGGCGCGGTCCAGCTGCGGTCGAGCCGCCCGCGACCGGCGGTCTGCTCCTCGGCGGCCAGCACGGCCCCCTCGGGCAGCTCCGCGGCCCGCGCCGCGAGGTCGGTATTGGTCGACCCGGTGGCGGCGACCACCTCCACCGAGGTCCACAGCCCCCCGTCGGTCACGAGTGCCCGCTGCAGCGAGGAGGCATTCAACGGCGGCCGGTCGAGGCTCGACCAGCGGCCCGCGGATGCTCCGGCTGAGGGCTCTGATGTCATGATCGGATTCCTTCTGTCGCCGTGTGTGATCCTTCGACCCGGGATTGCTATCGGATCGTGACCGACCCTAGCTTTCGGCCTGTGGGGAATACTGCGGTAAAGAGGTCATTCAGGTTCCGTTTCTACCCCGATGACGCGCAGGCAGTGGAGCTGTCGAAGACGTTCGGGTGCGTACGGAAGGTCTACGACCTCGCCCTCGCCGCCCGCGCCGACGCCTGGGCGCGCCAGGAGAGGGTGAACTACGGCCAGACCTCCGCCATGCTGACCACCTGGAAGCAGACCGAGGAACTGGCCTTCTTGGCCGAAGTCTTTTCAAGTCGAAGCGGAAGTCCTCGGCAAGCGCCGAGTACACCCGCTCCGCGTTCCGTTTCCGGGGCGGGGAGCTCACGCTCGCCAAGATGGCGGCCCCTTGGCGGTCGTCTGGTCGCGCCCCCTGCCGGCAGGCGTGGAGCCGAGCACGGTCACCGTGTCCCGGGACTCAGCCGGCCGCTGGTTCGTCTCCCTGCTGATCGAGGACACCCCCGCCCCACTGCCTCCTGCCACGCCGGCGGCCGGCATCGACGCGGGCCTGACCTCCCTGGTCACCCTCTCCACCGGGGAAAGATTCGAGAACCCCAGGCACGAGCGCAAACACCGGACGCGCTTGGCGCGTGCCCAGCGGGCGCTGTCACGGAAGGAAAAGGGGAGCAAGAACCACCGACTCGCGCGCGCCATCTCGGATGCGGCCTGGCGTGAGCTGCGGGACATGCTGACCTACAAGGCGGCCTGGTACGGGCGCCGGCTGGTCGTCGTGGACCGGTTCTTCCCCAGCACGCACCGGTGCTCGACCTGCGGGACGACCCACCACCGGGACGGCAACGCAGCGATCAACCTTCTGGCCGCCGGGCTGGCGGTCATTGCCTGTGGAGCGGGTGGAGGACCTCGCCGGGATCCGTCTCGGACGTGGCAGCGCG
Source organism: Streptomyces sp. NPDC037242 (assembly GCF_055604165.1). Lineage (NCBI taxonomy): Bacteria > Bacillati > Actinomycetota > Actinomycetes > Kitasatosporales > Streptomycetaceae > Streptomyces > Streptomyces sp. NPDC037242. The sequence goes on along the minus strand of NZ_JBVJUY010000002.1, from coordinate 2,184 downwards.
CGATGAAGCAGGAAGCCCCGCCCGCGAGGGTGGGATCCCCTCCCTTTAGGGAAGGTGGCGAGGCCAAGCAACCCACAGTAGGTGTGTCAAACGCCGCACTGCCGAGCGCCATGCCCGCCGATACGCTACGCACCAGTAGCCAGCAGTGGTCAACCAATTGACCAGGCAGTTGACACCACACAGGGAGCCGCGACCCCGATGTCACAACCGTCAGAGCCGATCGACATGCACACCACCGCGGGAAAGATCGCGGATCTGCAGCGTCGCATCGATGAAGCCACCCACGCCGGATCCGAGCGCGCGGTGGAGAAGCAGCACGCGAAGGGCAAGCTGACGGCGCGTGAGCGGGTGGCCCTGCTGCTGGACGAGGGCTCGTTCGTCGAGCTGGACGAGCTCGCCCGGCACCGGTCGACCAACTTCGGCCTGGAGAACACCCGCCCGTACGGGGACGGCGTCGTCACGGGCTACGGCACCGTCGACGGGCGCTGCGTCGCCGTGTTCTCGCAGGACTTCACCGTTTTCGGCGGGGCCCTCGGCGAGGTCTACGGCCAGAAGATCATCAAGGTGATGGACTTCGCGCTGAAGACCGGCTGCCCGGTCATCGGCATCAACGACTCCGGCGGCGCCCGCATCCAGGAGGGTGTCAGCGCGCTGGGCATGTACGGCGAGATCTTCCGCCGCAACGTGCACGCCTCCGGCGTGATCCCGCAGATCAGCCTGGTCGTCGGGCCCTGTGCGGGCGGCGCCGTGTACTCCCCCGCCATCACCGACTTCACGGTCATGGTCGACCAGACCTCGCACATGTTCATCACCGGCCCCGACGTCATCAAGACCGTCACCGGTGAGGACGTCGGCTTCGAGGAGCTGGGCGGCGCCCGCACGCACAACAGCACGTCCGGCGTCGCCCACCACATGGCGGGCGACGAGAAGGACGCCATCGAGTACGTGAAGTCCCTCCTCGCGTACCTGCCGTCGAACAACCTCTCCGAGCCGCCCGCCTTCCCCGAGGAGGCGGAGACCGAGGTCTCCGACACCGACCGCGAGCTCGACGTCCTGATCCCGGACAGCGCGAACCAGCCGTACGACATGCACACGGTGATCGAGCACGTGCTGGACGACGCGGAGTTCCTGGAGACCCAGTCGCTCTTCGCTCCGAACATCCTCACCGGCTTCGGCCGCGTCGAGGGGCACCCGGTCGGCATCGTCGCCAACCAGCCGATGCAGTTCGCCGGCTGCCTGGACATCAACGCCTCCGAGAAGGCCGCCCGCTTCGTGCGGACCTGCGACGCCTTCAACATCCCGGTGCTGACCTTCGTCGACGTGCCGGGCTTCCTGCCGGGCACGGACCAGGAGTACAACGGAATCATCCGGCGCGGCGCGAAGCTGATCTACGCGTACGCCGAGGCCACCGTCCCCCTGATCACCGTCATCACCCGCAAGGCCTTCGGCGGCGCGTACGACGTCATGGGCTCCAAGCACCTGGGCGCGGACCTCAACATCGCCTGGCCGACCGCGCAGATCGCCGTCATGGGCGCTCAGGGCGCGGTGAACATCCTGCACCGCCGCACGATCGCCGAGGCGGAGGCGGGGGCGGATGATGTGGAGGAGGTGCGTGCACGGCTGATCAGCGAGTACGAGGACGCGCTGCTCAACCCGTACACGGCCGCCGAGCGCGGGTACATCGACGCGGTGGTCATGCCGTCCGAGACCCGGGCGCACGTGGTGAAGGGGCTGCGGCAGCTGCGCAGCAAGCGGGAGTCCCTGCCCCCGAAGAAGCACGGCAACATCCCCCTCTAGCCCCTCCAGGAGGTCTCTGTGGTGATCAAGGTCGTCAAGGGCAATCCGACGCCGGAGGAGCTGGCCGCCGCACTGGCGGTGGTCCAAGCGCGCGCGGCGGTGCTGGCCTCGGCCGCGCCGTCGGGCGCCCCGCGGGTGGCGGACGCGTGGTCGGCGCCGGGCCGGGTGGCCCGGCGGACGCTGCCGCAGCCGGGGGCGCGCGCGTGGGGCCGTACCTACTGGCCCGGTCAGGGCTGAGCTGAACTTGGCTCGAACTGGGTGTGGGGGGGGGGGGGGGGGGGGGGGGGGGGGGAGAAACGGGGGGGGGCGGGGGGGGGAAGAGGGGGGGGGGGGGGGGAAAGAGAGAAAGGAAAAAAAAAGAAGGGAGGGGCAGAGAAGTGATCGCTA